>CALUHQ010000083.1 GCA_944320485.1 Candidatus Methanomethylophilaceae archaeon | reverse complement strand
GGTGGCTTGGATATGAACACCATGAAATTCAAGTACAGTATTCAGCAAGGCAGGGTTCGGGATGATGATTGCTGGCTGGATGCCACGCATGCGACCCTGTACGATGATACCCCGGATAAATGGTCTTGGGATATCCGCATCGTGCGCATCTATGGCCCCCTCAAGATAGTGTTTGAGGATATAAAGGAGGACAAGAAAAATGGCTGAGTATACCTGCACCACCCGCACGAACTATTTCCATGTTAAGGACCCTGTCTCGTTCCGTGACTTTATGAGCCGGGTCCACGGTTCCGTGGATTTCATCACGCTCTGGCAGGAACTGGACGACGAAGGCAAGCCGGTATTCGGGTTTGGTACCCACGGCGCCATCAGCGGTCTGAAGAATGCTGATGCCGATGATGACGATACTCTGGATGAAAGCGCCTACGATGAATTTATCCGGGGCCTACAGGGACATGTGGCTGAAAATGATGCCGTAATCCTTCTGGAGACCGGGCATGAGAAGCTGAGCTATGTCATGGGGTCGGCTACGATCCTGACCAGCAGCGACTATGCACACATCGATCTTGCCGACGTCGCTGCCAGGAAGGCATCTGAAATGCTTGGAAACCCTGGCTGGCAAACAAAATGTGACTATTAAACGGCATCTGTAAAGTATGAAAAAAGGAATCTGGGGCAGCTATGAGCACTGTGTCCACAGCCATCATCGCAAGACCGCCCCATGGAAAGTATACGCCTCCTGCCCGAACCAACTGCGTATATCGTGGCGGGAGCATCACGAACTGCCGTATCAGACTGTCTGCCAGCGTTGCGCCTTTTTTCAGGCCGTTGGTGGAACAGCCTTGCCGGCAAATCAGAAAGGAAGGTAAAATGCAATTCCATGAAACAGCCTATGGAAAAAGATTCTTTGACGGTCAGCTTCCCAAGCTGATCTCAGCCCTGACAGATATTGCGTCGGCACTAAAGACGCCGACGCCTGTGTATCAGCTGCAGCCGGAGATCCCGGAAGATTTTCTGACCGGCTTGTATCACGGCAGCTATGACCCCTCTGACCTGCCCTACACCGAAACTGCAAAGGAATTGACACCGGAAATTGCTGTGATCCAGCAGCAGATCCGGGAGGCCGTCAAGCCGGAAGTCTGGGAGTGGGTCGAACGGTACCGTTTGTTATTGGACGGACGCCACATCTCAGAACGGGAGCAGGCGTTTGCGGCCGGCTTCCAGTCAGCCATGACCATGCTGGCGGCAGGGCTTAGTTGCCCAACTGTGAAGAGGCAGGAGGTATCCGGAAATGGCAAGAGCTAATATCCGCAGGACCCAGTGCATGGACTGCCCGGCCCATATCCCGAGAGCGAAACGGGATACTCAGCCCATCGGCGGCGTCCAGATGATTCCGGGGCAACGGTACTGCACCGGTGGGAAAAAACCAAAGCAGTTCAGGGCCAAAGACCCGAAGACCTACCCGCCCTCCTGGTGTCCCAGGCTGAAGAACCCGGCGGAGTACCGGATCTACGCCTATAAGGATTCCCAGACCTGGATACTTCAGCGTATGCTGCGCTCTGATGGTATCCAAGCATCTCCCAGCGGCTATAACTGCGCTGTCCGCACCTCCGGACATATCGAACTGACGGCCAGATCCTTTTGGGAACAGGTTGAGGATACCAGTCCGTCGAAGCTGCTGGACGTACCGGTACATACAGACGAAGTGGTGGAGATCGATGACGGCATCAAACCCTGGTACTTCCATGTCTGTGAGGACTGTGTGAAGGTGCTTCCGTTTTTCGATGCCGAGCGGGCCAAGCAAAACAAGTATGATGATACGGAGGAATGACCATGAACATCCATATTTATCCCAAGGAAGAACTGCTGGCCGCATGGAACCGTGACAAGGAACACTTCCAGCCGGACGCCGTAACTCCACCCCGCTGTCTGCGCTGCGGGCAGCCTCTGGATCGGCATTTCCCGGTCAATGCACTCAGCCGCGCTCTGGATGTGTATATCTGCGAAGCTTGCGGCACAGCGGAGGGCCTTGGCGATTGGGCAGGCAAAACCATCCCTCTGCGGGTGTGGCACGCTGTTGCCAACGGCCGGCTGCAGCCGGTTGAAAAAAGTGATAGTGATATTGTGACCCTTACGCCGCAGTGCAGCTTCAGCCATGTCTTTGACGGGCCAAAGAAGGTGCCGCCCCACAGCGCATTGCCCTGTCCTGTAAGCGAGCTGGTCTATTCCCGCGCCGACTACGATGGGCGCAGGTGGTGGATGAACTGGTTCCTCTGCCAGAGAGAGCCGGTGACGCCGGAACTGGTGCCTGAGATCGATGCTTTCAGCGATGCGCTGATGAAGCTCCCAGAACTTCAAAACCTCCGTAGTCTGACCCGTGCGTGTAAGCTGTACGCAGAGCCGACAACCGAACCCACGGAGTTCAATTTGTATGGGGAGACCGAGCATTTCTACATCTGGCAGCGGCTCATTACGCGGGAAAAAGACTATAACCTGTACTGCCATTTTTACGAGAAGGCTGCGACACCGACCAATGCGGCGCAGTAAAATCAAAATCGTTTATTACGAGATATCCTGTAAAAAGGCCGACAGATCATTTTTGATCTGCCGGCCTCATTTTTTAGATGCGGAACTTTCTGATGCAATAGATCATGGTCAGGCACAACTCTTGGTACATATCCTCGTCAAAGACACCGTTTATGATCGATTCTTTTACGAGTAGCGGCTTGTACATCCCCAGAATTTCCTGTTCCGCCTGCCTGTCTCCGCCTTGAGCGCGAATGAGTCTGTCCTTAAAATTCATCCCTCCTCACCTCGCAGTTCTTTTCTAATCTTCTTGATTGCACGGTAGTATACTGTGGTCACGCCCTTGTAACTGAGTCCCAATTCCTGTGCTATCTCGTCAAAAGAGCGCCTGTGCAGCAAGCGAGTAACAAGTATGTATCTGTCACGCTTACTGAGCCGATCCAGTGCCTGTTCGAAGGCAATGATCTCAAACTGCATCATCAGCGCTGAGAAGTCCGTATCCTGTTGACTCTGCATCCACACAAGGTCGCCGTCAAAGTCCACGGAATGCTCAAACTCAGCAATTTCCTTTCGGTGGCGCAGTACAGCACTTTTCCTTCTCTGAACCGCCAAAACCACATATGCGGTAAATCTGTTTTGAACCGCATTCGATTCCCCTTTACCATCATTTCTGAACAACATTGCTCATTCCTCCGTTTCATCTGGTTTCGTGTAAACTCAGATGTTGTGGAGGTCCGCGGCAGCGAATAATTTCAGCTGCAAAAGTAAAAAAGCCGATCTTGCAAACAAATGCAAAATCGGCACTTCTATACGCATCGAGAGAATAGAAGGGGGCACTTACCCAGGCAGAAAGGTTGTTCCCTGTTCTCTCTGCCTGCTCTCTGGGTCGCTTACAGCATATCCAGAAAGCTCTTACTACTTCGTTAGGGGCAGTGTGTCCTGGCTGGTAAACACGGCGGATTCTCTCAATGCGGTGGATGTTGTTTTTCCATCGCATAACGACTCCTTCCGCTTACGCGGCCGGCACACAGACAGCCAGCATCACCCCCTTAAAATTTTTGTTCTTCGGCAAATGCGACTGTCTTGCCGATAATGTAATTCAGTTTTATGTATCTCAGGCTTGTTGGTTCATGTATCGCGATACACTCAACAAGCGAATTGTGTCGCATTCACCCGCAAAAAGATGTATTGTAGAATATTTTTGAGGTGAAC
>CALUHQ010000082.1 GCA_944320485.1 Candidatus Methanomethylophilaceae archaeon | reverse complement strand
CCTGACAGCTTCTGCCGCTTCCCTCAAATGCTGCTCTGCGTAAGAAATCCTGTAATCATCATTTACAGTATAACTTCCGTTCCCGTCTTCTACAAGTACATCCTTTGCCCCAAGTCCGTTTTCTACAATAAAGATCGGCAGCTGATACCGGTCATAAAGCTGGTTCAGGATATACCTCAGTCCCTTTGGGTCGATCTGCCATCCCCAGTCTGATTCTTCCAGATAGGGATTTTTCACTGCACTCATAATATTTCCCTGGCTCTGGATATTCTTTTCCTCATTTGCCGTAGCACAATAGCTCATATAATAACTGATAGAAATGAAGTCCACTGTATTTTGCAGGAGCTCTTCATCCTCTGGGGCAAACTGGATCCGGATATGGTTTTCTTTAAAAAATCTTTTCATATATCCCGGATACTGTCCTCTTACATGGACGTCCCCGAAAAACAGGGATTCTCTGTCTTTTCTCATGGCCTCCAACACATCCCCAGGATCGCAGGTAAGAGGATAGATAGGACTCCCGGCAATCATAAAGCCGACCCGGAAACCGGGGGCGATCTCATGGGCTGCTTTTGTCACCAGCGCACTTGCTACCAGCTGGTGATGAACGGCCTGGTAAAGTATGCTTTTATCAATTTCTTCCGGCTTTCCCTGGATTCCCCCGCCGTTAAAAGGGGCATGGAGGATCATGTTGATCTCGTTAAAGGTGAGCCAGTACCTTACCTTCCCTTTATATCTTTCAAAAACGGTTCTGGCATAGTGTTCAAAAAATCCGATCAGTCTTCTGTCCGCCCATCCGCCATACTCTGTGGCAAGATACAGAGGCATTTCATAGTGTGAAAGGGTGACCAAGGGTTCGATCCCGTATTTTTCAAGCTCATCAAAGAGGCGGTCATAAAATTTCAATCCTTTTTCATTCGGCTCCTCTTCGTCTCCATTAGGAAAAATACGGCTCCATGCAATGGACAGGCGGAGTACCTTGATTCCCATTTCCCCCAGAAGGGCAATATCCTCCTTATAATGGTGATAAAAATCAACGGCTTCTTCCTTCAGATAGAATCCCTTTGGAGGGATCTGGGGAGCGCTGAACACTCCCCCTGTCAAAGCGTCCGCCGTGGAATATCCCTTTCCATCTATTCTTGCGGCGCCTTCACACTGATTTGCCGCCAGAGCGCCTCCGAAAAGGAAACCGTCCGGAAATAATAATTTCTGCGCTTTCATTCTTTTTTCTCCTTTCTCCGGCTGGATCGCCGTCATCCTATCTCAGACTGATAAGCCTCTCGCCTGCTTTGATCTCCCCTGACCTGGCCAGGCTGACTGCAGGATAATCCTCTGGATTCGTGACGATCACCGGCGTAATGGTCTTATAGCCTGCTTCTCTCACCTTCTCAAGCTCACAGGTAAGGAGAAGAGTTCCTGCTTCAACATGCTGGCCTTCAGAAACTGCCGTTTCAAAATATTTACCATCCAGCTGCACGGTATCCAGTCCTACATGGATCAGGATCTCTTCCCCCTTATCTCCGGTGATCCCGATGGCATGTTTTGTGGGAAATACAGTTGATATGGTTCCTGATACCGGGGCATAGAATCTGCCCTCTGAGGGATCTACTGCAGCTCCCTTTCCAAGCATCTCTTCCGCAAATGTGGGGTCCGGCACTTCAGATAAAGGAACTGCCTTTCCATTTACAGGGCTTGCAATCCCCTCTGAAGGGAGAACATTTTCTTCTGCTGAAGCCTTTTTTCCTTCCTGAACATTTTCTGTCCCGCTGTCATCGGTATCTTCCTCTTTATAGCCCCATAGCCATACGGCTGCAAAGGTTACTGCAAATGCAATGATCATAGATATGCAGGAATGGATCAGGTTCAGCCAGCCGTCCGGTCCGATATATGCCACCAGAGACAGGAGTCCCGGAGAACAGAAGCTGAAACATTTTACACCCATAATACCTGCATAAAAACCGCCGATCCCTCCGCCCAGCATAACGCAGGCCAATACCTTTTTATAATTTAAAGTAACGCCAAACAGCGCCGGTTCAGTAATGCCCAGAACTGCGGTCACACCTGTTGTAAAAGCCGTCTGCTTTAATTCTTTCTTCTTGGTCTTGATAGCCACACTGAGGGAAGCCGCACCCTGGGCAATATTGCTGGGGAGATTTCCCGGGCCGGCGATGGTCTCAAATCCTTCCGCAGCCAGAGACTGCATCATAAATGGCACAAGTCCGTAATGCATACCTGTTGTCACCATCAGCGGATAGACCGCACCGATAATGGTGGGTACCAGCCAGCCGGCATATGTATTCAGCATATTCAGCGCCGTGCTGATCCCCACGCCAACAACAAAGCCGATGGGGCCTAACACAATAAAGGTAACCGGAGCCACAATGATCAGACAGAGCAGGGGCTTGAAGAAAAACTTTACCATCTTCGGCAAAACTTTCTCAAGGAATGCCTCCATATATTTTAACGCAAATACCATGAGAAGCACCGGGATCACACTGGAGCTGTAGGATGCCAGGGTTACCGGGATTCCCAGAAAAGAGCTAAAATGAATACTGTAAGCATCTGCAATCAGTGCTGTATAATTAGGATGGAGCATGGCTCCTGCAATGGAAACCGCAAGGAACTGGTTGCATCCCAGTTTTTTCGCTGCAGTAAAAGCAAGCATCACCGGGAGAAAATAAAGGGGTGCGTCTCCGATAAAGTTCAGGAAATAATAGGTCATGCTCTCTGTATCCGCCCCTAAGAGCACCGCAACCGCCAGCACCGATTTTACAAGTCCGGCTCCTATGATCGCCGGAAGTACTGGAGTAAAAATAGCGGAAACAAAATCGAAGATTCTTTCGGATATCTTCATCTTTTTAGGCAGAATCTTCTGTTCCTTTTCTCCTACAGCACTGCCTTTCATTTTCCCCTGGATCGCCCCATATGCTTTCGGCACCTCATTTCCGATGATGATCTGAAACTGCCCGCCGCTTTTTGCGATCCCAACCTTCTGTGCGCTCTGATCGCAGTTCATGTAGTACATGCAGTTTTTCTATAAGACGTAGCGACCTTTCAGTGTATTGACGAAACCGTAGAATATGATAGAATATTTTTGCTCTACATATTTTTGTAAAAATACTACGATTCCGGAGGTACCGATATAATGGAAGACGCTCAAAAAACCCTGTTATTTGAAAAAACTC
>CALUHQ010000081.1 GCA_944320485.1 Candidatus Methanomethylophilaceae archaeon | reverse complement strand
CAGTATCCGCCTCGTTGACGGTGGAAATTTCGCGCTCGAAGCGGTGGTGGCCGGAGAGTCCGTAACTTTCGTAAGTGATGCAGTTGTATTCGCGCAGCACCCTTGTGCCGCTTGCCGCCCTGCGCACGATAGCCGTGCAGTTGTAGGGGTCGTTCATGCACTCGAGCGCGAGGTAGTCGGCCCAACTCTGCGCCGTTATGGAGTCGCCGTAGAGTATTACGGCGCGCTTGTCGTCGTCGGTGTATAAGTCAAGCCCGCAGAAGAAATAGAAGGTGCTGAGCGTGCGCGTCCTGTTGAGGGGCAGCACCTGCGAAAAGGTGCAGTCTCCCACGGAGAAGAAGCCCTTTGAAAGGGGGCCGACCGTCACTACGCCCGTGCGCATGAGAGTGAAGTCGGCAAGGTATATGCTGACCGCAAGCACGCCCTTGGGCTTTATGCGGAAGATGATTTCGTCGGAGAATACCTCCTCCCCTGCCTGAATGGTTACGCTCTCCTCCCCGCCGAAGGTGACGAGGCGGGCGTTGTGCAGACTTATTTCCCTGTCGCCCATGGCGCGGGCGAGAGTTACGCGGGAGAGGGTTACGGGCTCCGTGCCGCAGAAGTTGGAAAAGTGCAGGCGCACCTTTTCGCCGCCGATGGCGCAGGTGACGGGGTAACGGAGGGTTATGTCCTTTGCGTAAGTTTCAGGTTTATGTTCGGTTATCGAGGGGGCGTTGCCCCAAACGGTCACCCATTTCATAAAAACTCCTTTCGCTCCCTCCGATGTGCGGCCGAGCGGCTATCTTTTAAAAATTATTTTGCGTATGCCCTTTAAAAAGTGGCCGTTGCAGGCCTCCAAAAAGCCCTCCACCTGAATGGATTTGTAGTTCATAAAGAGCAGAATGAACCTTATGGGCAGGTGATTCATGGAGTTTGCCAAGAGCTCGTCCTTGGAGCGGGAATATATGCGCGATATGAGCGCGAACAGCCCCGCAACGAAGCCCTTGCAGTATTTTAAATCGTAAATTTCGGTCATGAGGTCGGCAGTGAGGTCGCCCTTTTTGAGCTGCCGCTTGGGCTGCTCGGGGGATATGCGGCAGGCAAAGTATTCGCCGTAGCTCTGCGGCGGCCTGTCGGCCGTGACGGCGCCGCCCCTGCCGACGATTGTATGGAAGAACATGCTGCGGCTGTTTTCGCCCAAACTTACGAGGTATGTACCCCCTTCGCTCCAACATGCGCCGCGGGCGTTCCACACCCTGAAGGTGTATTCGTCGAAGGGAATGAACACGCGCTCGCTTTGCCCCGCCTGCAGAAAGACCTTTTTGAAGCCCTTGAGCTCCGCGGGGGAGCGCTCAAGTTCGGGGCGTGGCGCCTTGACATACATCTGCACCACCGTTGCTCCATCGCGGCTGCCCGTGTTGGTTACGGTGACGGCCACGCCGTCCCTTTGAGCCTTGGCGTCGGTATAGGAAAAGGTCGTATATGAGAGCCCGTAGCCGAAGGGGTATTTTACGGGAACTTCGAGGGCGTTGTAGTACTTATAGCCCACATATATGCCCTCGGCATAGTCCATTTTGTAGGGATACTTGTTGTAAATTTCGTGGCAGGGCACGTCCTCCTCTTTGAGAGGGAAGGTCTCGGCAAGCCTGCCTGAGGGGTTGATTTCGCCCGTCAGCGCCTTTACGACGGCCCCGCCGCCGCTCTGCCCCGAAAGGTAGGCGTGAATGACGGCGCTGCACTTTTCGTCCCAATTCATGTCCACCACGCCGCCGCAGGAGAGCACGGCGACAATTTTTTTACCGAGCGCCGACAGCGCGTTCAGCAGGTTGAGCTGATTTTCGGGCAAACTTAAATGCGTGCGGTCGGCACTTTCAAGCTCCCTGCCCTCGGGCAGGCCGAGGCACACAACTATCGTGTCCGCCCTTTCGGCAAGTTTGAGCGCGCGCTTTAAAAGTTTTTGATTTTCTTCGCCCTTGCGCTTGAAGCCCTGTTCAAAGCCTATCAAATTGAGGGGAGATTTGCCCATTGCCCCCAATATATTGTCGACAAAAGTGGGGTTGACGAGCGACGAACCCGCGCCCTGATAGCGCGGCGTGCGGGCAAAGTCGCCGATTAGCGCCACGCGCTCGCTAAAGCTCAAGGGCAGGGCGCCGCCGTCGTTTTTGAGGAGTACGAGGCTGTTTTCTGCACAGCGGCGGGCAAAGCTTGAGTGGGCGAACCAATCGACGTCCTTTACCGCGGCCGAGCGCACTGCACGCGAAAACGAAAGCTGACGGTAAATGCTCTCGTCGACCAAATTTTCGTCCAAACGGCCGTCCATCACGGCCTCTTCCACTTCCTTTGCCGAGAAGTAGCAGCGGGGCATCTCCAAATCGACCCCCGCCTTTACCGAGGCGACCTTGTCGTAGGTGCCGCCCCAATCGGAGACGACGAGGCCGTCAAAGCCCCATTCGGTGCGCAGAATATCGGTGACGAGCCGCTTGCTTGAATTGCAGTACTCGCCGTTGACCTTGTTGTATGCCGTCATTACGGCGGCGGGCTTGCCCTCCTTTACGGCAATTTCAAAGCCGGTGAGGTATGTTTCGCGCAGCGTCTGCTCGTCGACGCGGCAGTCGTAGACCATGCGGGCGCGCTCGCGCGA
>CALUHQ010000080.1 GCA_944320485.1 Candidatus Methanomethylophilaceae archaeon | reverse complement strand
CGCCCATAAAATTAGCTCTCAATCCTTCAAGGATTTCAGCATCAACATCTTTAGCTACACCGATTCTATGTTCATCAGCATAATTCTTTTCGCCTTCTGCCATTTCAATAAAAGCTTCTTTACCTGCGCCGCAAACCGGGCATTTTTCAGGAGCTTCGCCTTCAGCTGTATAACCGCATACTTTACATACATATTTTGCCATAATTAATTCCTTTCTTTTTTTCATAAGTTCTTCTTCTCTTACAGGCTCATTATAGCACAAGTTTACATATATGTTCTATTGTAATTACAACAAAAGCAAAACACTCTTAATTAATTACATCCAATCCCTTAAACTCAAAAATCTTTTCTGCATTATTCTTCAACTTTTCTTCTGCAACAAGCGCCCCGACAATTGCTTCCAGTTGTGCAACAGGCATCATATTTACAGGCAGATTATCAATACCGTATTCAAACTTTAAAGCAGACTGCAGAAATTTACAATCCGCAGAAGAGCGTTCCTTATAATTAGAATACAGATTAAACTTTTGTCTGGTCAGATATACTTCAAATCTGTAAATATCCACCCCTGCGTCTTTAAGTCTGCTAAAAAGTTCACATCCGCGCGTAGAAAATCTTTGTGTCCAGTTATCCTTATTTACAAAAGCATGTACAGACTGATGTATAAGCTGATAAGGTTTTGATAAAACTCTCCACTTTCCCTCCAGCATTGTATTATCCCACGGCAGTGACACACAGATTACAGAATTTTTAAGAGACGGATAATTATCAAAAAATAACTGTACATCATTCATAGAAAACAGCTTGTCAACATAGATTAGATTTCCAGTTGCAATCTCCCTTACAGCAACTCCGCTTTCTATAGATGAAGCAGGTGCAAGCGATAAACCGACCGAATGAGTTATCATAAACCAAAATCCTCATCTTCCGGAATATTAGTATTTAATTTTATCACCCTACGCTCTATAGCCGGCATAATATCATCATCTAAATCCATAGAAGGTTCTTTTTCCAGATTGATATATAACTCCATATTTCCTGGTGAAAGTTTTTCGCTTTTTTGTTTTTCAATCATTCTTTTTTTATTATCTTCCAAAAGTTTTCTTGCTGCAGGCGAAATGGAATCGCCTTCAACATCTGCTATAACCTGCATTCTCTGTTTTTGGATTGATTCTTGCTGCGCTTTTGTAAGCTTCATTGTATTATCATTACGTGTTTCAAACTCACGTTTATATTTATTTTTCATAATAAGTATCTCAACCCTCCTATTTGCAGGGTCTTTAGGAGAAATAGCCGTTTCAAGAGGCCTTGTATCAGCATATCCGATTGCAGAAAATAAAGATGGCGAAAATTTGAATCTGTCTATCATATATCTTACGACAGAAGATGCTCTTGCTGACGATAACTCCCAATTTGAGGGGAATTTTTCAGTTCTGATAGGGTCGCTGTCCGTATGCCCTTCAACACGCATAGAATGGAGTACAAACTTTTTACAAATAAGCACTCCGACTTTATCCAGCAGCTTTCTTGCACTTGAATCAAGATAGGCAGATGCCGGTGCAAAAAGGTATTTATCATCAAATGTTAAAAGAAGTCCCTTATCGGTAATTTTAGACGAAATTCCTTCAAGTTCGCCGGCCTCTTTCAATTCCATTATCGCTTCTTCAATCTCTTTAAAAGATTCTTCTTCATACTTAGGACTAATATATTCCAGCATAAGGCTCGGGATAAAAGAATTAGCCTGCTGCTGGTCAAATAAAGAATCACTGCCGTCCATAATTGCCTGCTGCCCGTCAAACAGAGCACCCTGACTGAAAGCATTTTTCAAAGATTCTTCCAATTTTGCAAAGTCAGTCGCATCAACCTGTGCAAGAGCATACAAAACTACAAATGTCGCAAACAAAAGTGTAATAAAGTCTGAGTATGAAACGAGCCATCTCTCTAAATTTTCATGTTCCGGATGTTTTGGTTTTCTAGCCATTAGCTTGTTCGCCCTTATTTCCTTCTTCTTCAAGTATAAATGAACGCAGCTTTCTTTCTATCAATACCGGGCTTTCACCGGCCTGAATAGAGAGCACACCTTCAAGTATCATGTTTTTATACAAAAATACATCCTGAAAAATAAACTTAATTCTTGTACTGATAGGAATCATAACAAGGTTTGCAGCAAACAGACCGTAGATAGTAGCAACGAACGCAACTGCAATACCGGCACCAAGTTTAGACGGGTCAGATAAGTTCTGCATAACCTGAATAAGTCCCATAACCGCACCTATGATACCTAATGTCGGAGAATATCCGCCGAAAGATTCAAAAACTTTAGCAGCATTGTTTACATAATTTTCCTGCTGTTCTATCTGGTTTTCCATCATTTCTCTTACAAGAGTCGGGTCAGTTCCGTCTGCTACGGCGCCGAGGCCTAACGTAAGAAGCGAATCTGAAGCATTGTATGCTTCTTTTTCCAAAGAGATTATACCCTCTTTTCTTGCTTTTGTCGCAAATCCGCCGATTTCGGTTATCAACGCATTAAAATCTGCTTTTGGCGGCATAAAAACATTTTTAAGCATTTTTATTGCAGATAAAAGTGTTTTAGGAGGGAAGCTTAATAATACAGCACCGGTAGTACCACCCAAAACAATAAACCCTGCCGTAATCTGCAAGAGCTGTCCTATATTACCGCCTTCCATAGCCTGACCGATTAAAATCATTGTTATCCCGAAGAACAGGCCTATGACTGCAAATATATCCATATTATATCTCCAATTATAACTATCCTGTTATATATTAAACTATATTTTTACACCTTTGAAATCCATTAAATATAGTAGTTTTGGAGATACAAATCTAAGGGTAAATAATAATCTAAACCATCCCTTCAAAGTTCCCTGCAAGAACCCTTAGTGCATTATCTTCAGCTCTTTGAGCCCTATCAAGCGCAGCTTGTAAACCTGAATTATCAAAATTTTTCTGAATATTGGCAGCTGCTTGAGAAGGGATATAGCGGGATTTTTTACTTTCTGCTTCTTTATTCTTTGCTACAATATTTTCAGATGACGGGATATAACTATAAGTGTCAACTGAACTATCTTTTAAGGGTCTTGGGATAGTATTGCCTGACGAAGGAATATAGGTATAGTTATCAATCTTATTTTCTTCTTTTGGCTGCATAATTTCAGGAATAGCATCACTATTTACCCCTTTCCCTCTTGCAGAAAGCATCTGTCCCTGTTGAGGCTGTATAGTTTGAGCCTTAGCAACAGAGCCGTATTGTTTGATTTTTTGCGCTTCATATAAACGTTTATTCAAATCTTCTCTCAAGAATTGTTTTTGTTTCTTAATTTCTGCTTCATGTTCTTCATATTTCATAGAATCAAAGGCTTTTCCAAAAATCATATTAGAACATTTATGTATCATTCCATCTAATACACCTGTTGTTAAGCCCGCCCATATAGCAACTCTTAGAGGTATACCAAAAACGTTTCTGAACCCGTTAGGTAATTTTCTTAAAGAACTTGTTACAACATTACTGTTTTTGTAACCTTTAAACATTTCCAAATCCATTGTCATAAATGAGCCGAGTTTTCTTATGCCTTTAGTTAAGATATTCTGCCCGTCAACTTTGAGCATATCTTTAACTTTTTTCTTAGCAGCTTTATATTCACTTTTGCTTGCAAATTTACCGGCTTTAGCTTTTTCATTAAAGGCTTCTCTTGCATTTCTAAAAGCTTCTACCTGCTTCTTATCCATTCCGGCATACTTAACTCCGCCAAATGCATGCATCATCCTCAAAGCCAGAGGGAACGTAAATACCCAGGACATAGATTCTATAATACTCCCCATAAATGTTCCGACTTTTTGATCTTTATCGGCCTTTCTGGTATTCATTACCGACTCAATTAACAATGGTGCAATAAATAAGAGCAATCCTGCCTTACCCCCACCAAATGTTAAACCACGATATAACATTTGCATCATCTTTGATGTAAATCTTCCGGTTGCAGTTTTTGCCCCGCCAGTCAAAACTTTACCGGCAGAAGTTTTAGAGCCGGAGGACATACTATGAAGGTTGTTATAAATTCGGTCACACCCTATAGTTCTTTCAAACGGCTTTGTTAGAGGTCCAAGCCATTTAAAATGACCGGCTCCCATCTTAACTCTAGAACCAACTTTACCTACGGCTTCTTCTACATCCGCAATATATTTACCATACAAGTCATCCTTAATAAGTTTTAATTTGTCCGGAGTCATTCCGAGTTCTTTAAGAATTTCTTTCTTTACCGCTGCTGTTGAACCTTCTCCAAGCGCTTGAATTTTCTTTATCTGAGCATCTGTTCTTCCAAGTCTTGAAAGCAATACTTGATTTACGGCATTTGTTTCCGGAATTTCTTTTATTC
>CALUHQ010000079.1 GCA_944320485.1 Candidatus Methanomethylophilaceae archaeon | reverse complement strand
CAGAACAGGTCCACGGAGCTGTAATTGACCTGCATCTTCCACCGTTTGGAGCCGCAGGCGCAGGAGATGCCGCCCCGGGCGGCGATGTCCCTGAGCTCGGAGAGCACCTCGTGCATCACCAGCTCGTCCAGGAAGGCGCCCTTCTCCCCCGCGTCATGCTCCAGCTTGTCCACCGCCTCCTCCAGGCGGCGCACGGCGGCGAACACCGGCCCCTCCTCGCCCACGTAGCAGCAGTCCAGGCCGGACGCGGCGCAGGAAAAGGCCAGCGCCTTCTCGTGGAGAAAGGCCTTGGCGGAGCAGGTGACGGTGTGCTCGGTCCTGCAGAACAGGCAGGGGACGGTCAGCTTCACCCGGTCCCCCATCATCTCCACCCGGAGGGCGGACTTGCCGCAGGGGCAGGGCAGCTCATTGGCCGAGGCGGCCAGCTGAAAGACGCTGCGCTCTACAATCACGCTC
Organism: Candidatus Methanomethylophilaceae archaeon; assembly: GCA_944320485.1. Classification (GTDB taxonomy): domain Archaea; phylum Thermoplasmatota; class Thermoplasmata; order Methanomassiliicoccales; family Methanomethylophilaceae; genus Methanoprimaticola. The sequence continues at coordinate 3,246 of CALUHQ010000079.1, read as the reverse complement.
TGATGACAGGACGGGCAGATGTAGGCCAGCGTCCGTTTGTTCTCTTGTACCATGAAATCATACCTCACTTTGCCGCTGCGGGCAGATGATAACATTATACCGCAAACCGCACTGTTTGACCAGCACATCCGCCCACAAAATACGCGCTTATATTTTCTTCCCTTTTTGTTCAAACTAAGCCCACATCTGAAGACAACGAGGTGGAGCGTATGGAAACAAAGCGTCTGGGCGCCCAGACGGTGGCGCTGTCCCGCCCGCCCGCTGTGGCGGGCTATGCCAGCGTGGTGGGCAAAAAGGAGGGGGACGGCCCGCTGGCCGCCTCCTTCGACCACATCGAGCAGGACGACAGCTTTTGCGAAAAGACCTGGGAAAAGTCGGAGAGCGCCATGCAGCGGCTGGCGCTCTCCATGGCGCTGAACAAGGCGGGGCTGGCCGCCAAGGCTCTGGACTATGTCTTTGCCGGCGACCTGCTCAACCAGTGCATCGGCACCGGCTTTGCCCTGCGGGGGCAGGACATCCCCTTCTACGGGCTGTACGGCGCCTGTTCCACCATGGCGGAGAGCCTGTCCCTGGCGGCGCTGATGATAGACGGCGGCTTTGCCTCCCATGCGGCGGCCCTGACCTCCTCCCACTTCTGCTCGGCGGAGCGGCAGTACCGCACGCCGCTGGAGTACGGCGGCCAGCGCACCCCCACCGCCCAGTGGACGGTGACCGGCTCGGGCTGCACCATCCTGGCCGCGGAGGGGGACGGCCCCCGGGTGACCCATGTGACCACAGGCAAAATCGCGGACAAGGGCATCAAGGACGCCAACAACATGGGCGCGGCCATGGCCCCCGCCGCCTACGAGACCATCAAGGCCCACCTCCAGGACACCAGGCGCAGGCCCTCCTGCTACGACCTGATTCTCACCGGCGACCTGGGCCGGCTGGGCCGGGACATTGTGGCGGACCTGTTCCGCCGGGACGGGGTGGAGCTGTCCAACCTGGCCGACTGCGGCATCATGATCTACGACCTGGAGGGCCAGGACGTCCACTGCGGCGGCTCCGGGTGCGGCTGCTCCGCCGTGGTGCTCAACGGGTATCTGATGGACGGCCTGAAGAAGGGCCGCTGGAAGCGGCTCCTCTTCTGCGGCACCGGGGCCCTTCTCTCCCCCACCTCCACCCAGCAGGGGGAGTCCATCCCCGCCATCTGCCACGCGGTGGCCCTGGCGGCCCCGGGCTGCGAAAGGGCATAAAGGAGGAATTGCAATGGAAATGCTGTGGGAATACGGCCGGGCCTTTCTGTGCGGCGGCCTGTTCTGCCTCATCGGCCAGCTGCTCGTCGATAAGACCAAGCTGACCCCCGCCCGCATCCTGGTGACCTATGTGGTCTCCGGCGTGGTGCTGGGCGGCCTGGGCCTGTACAAATACGTGGTGGAGTTCGGCGGCGCGGGGGCCACCGTCCCCCTCACCGGCTTCGGCTACCTGCTGGCCAGGGGCGTGGCCAAGGCGGTGGAGGAGCAGGGGGTGCTGGGCGTCCTCACCGGCGGCATCACCGCCGCGGCGGGGGGCATTACCGCCGCCATCTTCTTCAGCTGGCTCGCCGCCCTCATCTTCCGGCCCAAGCCCAAGGAGTAAAAGAGGCTCCCGGACCGCCTGGGCAGTCCGGGAACCTCCTGTTCTCTGTTTTAGGCCGGTCCCTCCGGCTTCCGGCCGGAGAGAATCAGCATCATGGGGCGGCGCAGCTCGTCCGCCATGCCGGGCACATCCATGAGCCTGGGGTCGGGCCGGGGCTCCACCAAATCCGTGAGGACAAAGCCCGCCTTCAGCAGCGCCCCCACGTCGCTGGTCAGCGTGCGGTGGTATTTGGTCACGTCGCAGCCCAGGAAATGGGCCGTCCGGGCTCCCTCGTCAAAGTAGCGGTCCACAGGCCAGTGGAGGATGCTTCCGTCCCTGTCCCGGTACCACTCCTGGTCCCCCCGGGCGGTAAAGACAGGGTGCTCGCAGGAGAGCACAAAAACCCCGCCCGGCGTCAGCAGGCGGTACACCATCCGGCACACCTGGTCCAGGTCCTCCACATAGTGGAGCGCCAGGGAGCTGAGCACCACGTCAAAGGAGCCTTCCGGCAGGTCCAGATCCTCAATGGCCGCCCTGCGGTAGGTAATCACGGGGTGGGGGTTGCGCACCTCAGCCTGGGAGAGCATCTTCTCCGACAGGTCAATGCCCAGCACCTCTGCCGCGCCCTGTTCGGCGGCGTACCGGCAGTGCCAGCCGAAGCCGCACCCCAGGTCCAGCACCCGCTTGCCCCGGAAGTCAGGGAGCAGCGCCTTCAGCGCGTGCCACTCTCCGGCGGCGCTCAACCCCTCCGCCGAGCGGGGGAAGTGGCTGTACTGCTCAAAGAAATGGCTGTCGTCGTATTGATTCTCTTTCATGGAAATTTCTCTGCTTTCTAATTTGGGATTTTCTCAGCCCCGGTAACCCCGGTAGCCTCTCCGGATGCCGGAGCGGCGGGAACGGCGGCGTTTTCTGGTGGCTACCCGGTAGATGATGAACACCACCAGCGCCGCCAGCAGCAGCGCCACGCCCAGCACGGTCAGGGTGATCCAGTTGGGCTGGCGGAGCAGGGCGATGGGGTTGACGCTGTCGTCCCGCACCTTGCGGCCCTCCGGCCCCGCATACCGCTGGGGCACCTGGGGCACGCCGTCCTCGGGCGGGAAAGAGGCCAGATAGGTGGCCACCGCGTACCACTCCTTCAGCTCCGAGCCGTCCTCCAGGTGGATGATATGGTCCTCATAGTTGGTGATGGGGTTCCCCCACTCGTCTTTGGGGGTAATCTTCAGGATGCCGTAGGACAGGTCGGTCACCATGCCCAGCATCTGGCTGGAGTAGAGGTTGGTCACCACCCGGTAGAGCTTGTTGTCGTCGATGGCCTCCGTGCCCCCGTCGGAGCTGAGGATGGCCGGCTCGGTCACCCGGTTGAAGAGCATCCGGTGCATGTTAAAGGTATAGCGCACCCCGGAGCTGTAGAGCTGCACGCCCGAAAAGAGCGGCCCCACCGACGGGTCCAGCTCCAGCACGGTCTTCAGCTCCTTGCCGGTGAGCCATGCGTCAATGAGCGGATAGCCCGGCGAACCGTCCGCCCCCGAGCCGATGGAGCTGACGTTGAAGGCGTCGGAGACTGTAATATCCCCTTGGGAAAAGCTGGAGCGGATCACGCCCGAGTTGACAAAGGCCGCCGTAATGGGGGCGGCGCTGGTGCCCGCCTCC
>CALUHQ010000078.1 GCA_944320485.1 Candidatus Methanomethylophilaceae archaeon | reverse complement strand
CGTGGCAATTCTTGACGCAATCTTCAAATACGCGGATATACGCATTGCCCTTTTTGCTCATACAGGCGATAACGAGGTCACTCTCGGTGATAAACCCGAGACCGGTCAGCTTGTTGCTTCCGAACCGATTGTTTCTGGAAACGGAATAAACTACTTTCTTCATTTGGAACTTCCTCCAATTATTTATTTTTTGCCTTTCGGCAGGGCGAAAAGGGCACAGAGGGAGCTTATTTGCCTATCCTTTTTTGTCTTTTACGGAAGTCAACGAGACAAGAAAAATTATTGCATTCAGGTCGGTAAAACCTTAATAAAAAGAAAAAGCCGAGCAGGTCAATTACCTGTTCGGCCGTATATATGTCCGATTTATTCAATTTTTCGGTGATAATTTTTCGCGTTGACTTACGCGAGAGCTGTGCCAAACTCCCTGCCCGAAACGGGAAAAATAATGAACATGCTATATTTAAGCTCTGTTTTTAGTATTATAATCAGTTTTTGTGCATATAATATTGACTATAATAAAAAAATATGGTATAATAAGTGTGTGTATTTGAGAAAAAACTTCAAATACCGCATATTAATTTAATTAATTAGCATTTAAAAGGAGTGATAGTATGATAATAGAATTTAAAGTTAAAAATTTTAAATCGATTAATTCAGAAGTTGTTTTCTCTTTAGTAGCGAATTCTGATGAGGCGCTTAGTAACAATATTACATCAATACACAATTTTAAACTATTAAAGGCAGCGGCTCTATATGGCGCAAATGGTTCAGGAAAAACCAATCTAATTTCAGCATTAGCGTTTGTGCAAGCTATGGTGATTAATAGTGTTAACCACCAAATTGGGGATATAATAAATATTCTTCCTCATAAACTATCTTTGAATGAGCCGACTTCATTTGATATTCAGTATATTTATAACGATTATAGATATGCCTATGGGTTTGTTTTAACTAGGGAAGAAATTCTAGAAGAATATCTATACTATTTCCCTAACGGTGGTAGACAAAATAAGGTATTTGACAGAAGGGGTGACGACATTTCTGTAGGCGCTTCTTTTACTTCAGCATTAAAGACAAGCAAATCTATTTTGAAAAAAAATAAACTTTTTTTATCTTGTTGCGCTAATTTTGGGGACGCTAAATATTCTCAGACACAGATTGTCGTTGATGCTTATTTATTTTTTAAACAGGCTTTAGTTGTGCATGACCCTCACGCGCCGAGCCCTTGGTTAAATTATTCGGTATTGACATTACAAAACAATATTGAAATCAAGTCGTTATTTACTAAACTTATGCGCGGGTTTGGTTCAGATCTATTAGATGTTACAGCAAAATTTGAAAAGAAAAAATTTTCTGTAGAAAATTTTCCTAAAAATGCCCCTGCTGAGCTTGTAAATTTTATTGTTTCTTTAGGAGAGACAAATATTCCAAATGTCACTATTAATTATAAGAATTTTCAGCTTTCGTTAGACGAAGAATCAAACGGTATAAAGAAATTATTTGATATTTTATGTCCAATAATAGATATAATTCAACAAGGTAAAGTACTAATTTATGATGAGATTGAAACAAGTCTGCATGAGTCAATCGCAAAAGAGTTAATAGAAATATTTTTGCGTAACAACCATAATTCACAATTAATTTTTACGACTCATGATACAAACTTATTAGATTTATCCTTATTGCGAAGAGATCAGATATGGTTTACAGAGCTTATTAAAGAAAATCGTAGCACTCAATTATATTCATTAGCTGATATAAAAAATGTAAGGAAAGATGAGAATATCGCCAAAGGCTATATAAGTGGAAAGTATGGTGCAATCCCAATGTTAAATAAAACTTTACTTTCTGAAGTAACGGGGGATTAAGTTATGGCTAGGATAATTTATACCCCTTTGAGAGCATCGACTCCCACTATATCAAAACACAAAATTAGTATTCCGTCTTCAGATTTATCAGATATAAAAAGTAATTTCGATTCATGTGTAGATGATATTAAGAAACGGTTTGCTTATGTGGATCTTTTTTCTTCTCCAGAATCTGATCCAGACGAAAAAGAGGCAAGTCAAGATATCCTTCGTTACCAAATTGTTTCTATAGATAGTTTACTTGACTTTTATATGCATCAAATATTGGTTTATGGCCTAAAAAAAATGTTTAATGATGAATGGGCAAAAACTGATCCTTATAAAAAGATGAATATTCCATTGGGTACGGTTGAATATGCTATACAAAATCCAGAAAACACTGATTGGATTGAAGAGATTATTAATCAATATAAAAATAAAGATTCATTTATGCACGGTAATGAAATCAATAAAGTTTTAAATTATATTGGGGTATCGTTAAATGATATTGCAGATTGTTTAGGAGATACCCCTCAGGACTTATCTAAGAAGATAAGTCAACTTTATAATCGCAGAACACAAATAGTTCATTACGCTGATATTAATCCTGATACAAAGTCTAAAAAACCAATATCAAAATCTGAAGTCGTAGATTTTATTGATCTTGTTAAGAAGCTATGTGACGAAATTTATAATGCTGTTGTTGATAAGGATGCAACATCTTAAAACATATAGTTAATTACATATGGCCGAACGGGTACAATATAATCGCTCGGCTTTGTAATTCTTCTCTTTTCTAATTTGGATAAATTGCCTTTAATCTCACAGGTTGTTGACTTTTCCCATAATTTAAGCTATAATTTACGAGAAAAAGTAGCGTTGGAGAGAATGATTATGCGCAATTTTGATTATGTCGGTCTGAAAAATCAAAAGTGGGACTCTGAGACTGTTGCCTATATTGCCGCTATCCATGAGGCGAAAGGCAGGCAGGAGCTATATCTTAAGCAAAAGCCGCAGGAACTTGATAAACTCGTAGAGATTGCCAGAATTCAGAGTACCGAAACCTCCAACGAGATAGAGGGCATCCGCACTACAAATACAAGGCTAAAACAATTATTGTCCGATAAGACCACGCCGCGTACACGCGACGAGGAAGAAATTGCCGGCTATCGCGATGCGCTCAATGTCATTCACGAAAATTACGAATATATTCCTGTTACGGCGAATTATATCCTGCAGCTGCACAAAATTTTGTACAGTCATTCCGGGAAAAGTATCGGCGGTAAATTTAAAAATGTACAGAACTATATCAATTCGGTAGATGACGATGGGAAAGAATGTACAATCTTCACGCCGCTTGCTCCCTACGAAACGCCTATAGCTGTTGATGCCATATGCGAGCAGTTTAACCGTGCGATCGCGGAGGGAGAGGTCGATCCGCTCATTCTCATCCCTGTATTTATTCACGATTTTCTGTGTATTCATCCTTTCTCGGACGGCAACGGCAGAATGAGCAGACTGCTCACCACGCTTCTTTTATATCGTTGCGGTTATTTCGTCGGCAGATATATCTCGCTGAAGAACAAGAATGCTAAGAGCAAGGACTTGTATTATGACGCATTGTCCGCTGCGCAAGTTGGCTGGCATGAAGGCAAAGACGACCCGAGCGCCTTTGTAAAGTACATTCTGGGTACGATAATTTCGGCGTACCGCGACTTTGAGGACAGAATGGAACTTGTGTCCGAAAAGTTGCCTGCACTCGAAATGGTGCGCAAAGCCGTCCGCAGTCAGATAGGTAAAATCACGAAGACGCAGGTTTTAGCTCTTTGCCCGTCGCTTAGTGCAAGCTCGGTGGAGGTGGCACTAAAAAAGCTCGTCAAAAGCGGCGAACTTAATAAGCGCGGTGTTGGCAGAAGTACATTCTATGTCAGAACTGATTGACAGCGTACTCCCGTGTCCGAAACGAGAAAAATGATTGGGATTCTATTTACTTTTTGCGTTTTAATTGTGCTTCGTAAAAAAATTACGGATATAAAGAAAAATTTTTACGGCACATTGACTAAAAAGTCGCTCGTGTGTTATAATAAAAACATAACAAGGAGATTATGGCTATGCTCAAAAAATTCACCGTAAGCAATTTTAAGAACTTTAAAACAAAGACGACATTTGATTTGGGAAATCCTCTAAATTATGAATTTAATCAAGACGTGATTATTAATGGTTGCGTAACTAAGGCTGTTGTGCTCGGAATAAACGGAAGCGGTAAATCTAATTTGGGTTTGGCGCTGTTTGATATCATCTTTCACCTTACGGATAAAGAAAAGCTGTTCATTAAATATGCTCCTTATTTGCATATGGATTCGAAAGTAAAAATTGCGGAATTTGAATATGAATTTGCTTTTGATGGCATTATCGTGCAGTACAAATATGCCAAGAAAAGTCCGTTTGAGTTAGTGTACGAATCACTTACAGTAGATAATCAAGAAGTTATTAAATATGACTTCAGAGAAAATACAGGGTTCACCACATTGAAAGGTGCGGAAACGCTCAATCTGATATCTTCTGAAAATAAAATATCTCGTGTGAAATATGTCAGAGGGAATGCCATATTGGTCGAAAACGATAAAATAAATAAGGCCTTTTATGCTTTTATGGATTTTGTCGATAGAATGCTTATGTTCTATAGCCTTGATGAAAGAGGTTATCAAGGTTTTTTTGTAGGAGCTGATAGTTTTACACAGGGGATTATCAGAGAAGGAAAAACAAAAGAGTTCGAAAAATTTCTCAAAGATAATGATATTGAATACAATCTTATAGAAAAAGAAATCAACGGATCCAAGGAATTATACTGTCATTTTGAAAATGGTGATGTTGCGTTTTCGAATATAGCTTCGACGGGTACTAGAGCATTGGCCTTGTTCTATTATTGGTATATAAAGCTTTCTAAAGTTTCGCTGGTATATATTGATGAATATGATGCCTTTTATCATTTTGAGTTGTCAAAAAGGCTTATAGGATTATTGAAAACATTGCCGCAAACTCAAATTATTGTTACTTCTCATAATACCGATTTGCTTTCAAATGATCTTTTGCGACCGGATTGTTACTATCAGATAAGTGAAAATCATATAAAAACATTCAGCCAATTGACAGATAAGGATATCAGAAAAGCTCACAATATCCAAAAAATGTATAAGGCGGGATCGTTTAATGAATGATGGCGACTATATCTTAATGATTGTTGAAGGCGAAGTAAGAGAAGTAAATATAATTAACCATGTGGAGAATTTTTTCGATAAAAAAGATAAATTCAAATATATTAATTTGCCTGCCAGGCAAAATATTTATATGCTTTGGAAAGTCTTGAAGGAGGACGATTTTCAGACTGACATAATTGAAATTATTCGCGAGAAAGTTGAGGGGGCGGATAAAATTTTAAGCGGGATATCAAGGGATGATATAAGCGAAACTTACTTGTTTTTTGATTTGGATGCGCAACAAAAAAATCTTCCCTACGGAGAAGATAATACAATAACTGTTATTTCTGAGATGCTGGATTCTTTTGATAATGAAACTGAATCGGGCAAACTTTATATCAGCTATCCAATGATTGAGGCTTTGAGGGATTTTGTCGATAAAGGCTGTATTACTTTTTCCGGAGATTGCGAGATCGATAATGGTAAATTAGTGAGCTATAAAACTTTAACCGGTGAAGGTAATAGATATAGCAGCATAAATAAGTATAAAGAAGATGAGTGGAGGCTTATTTTTAAAACATTTGTGTTGAGGCTGAGTTGTATGCTGTCTTTGAGCGAGGTTATAAGTTATGACCATTATAAACATATAACGCCTAAAGAAGTGTTTGCCGCTGAATTGCCGTGGTTGCAAGCAAGTAAAGTGTTTATCCTTAGTGCAATACCAGAGTTCATTTTAGATTATTTTCCGGAGAGATTTTGGAAGAGTAAAATTAAAGTGAAAAAATTGGATAAGCGATATTGCTTGCGAAAGTAACATTGAATGTCGCCACGTTTTGATAAGGGCTTGATCTCACGAATCATTGATTATTTTCGTGATTTATGCCATAAATTATTAGAATAGTGCCAAGCGGAGGAGGTAGCGCTCAAAAAGCTTGTCAAAAGCGGCGAACTGACCAAGCAGGGTGCCGGCAGAAGTACCTTCTATGTCAGAGTTGATTGATAGCGTACTCCCGTGTCCGAAACGAGAAAAATGATTGGAGAATATGCTCGGACACTACTTATGTATAAAAATACATATACTTGCATGATGCCCTAAAAAAGCCCCTTGGGGAAATTTGGGGATAAGGAATATACGACACAATATATTGTGTCATATATTATATTAAATACAATTTATTGTGGTTGTAGTGCCTTACAACAGCCTTAAAATCCCTCGGAGTAAAATCCGTATCGGTTCAAGTCCGATCAGTAGCACCATCGAAAAAGCACTCATTTTGAGTGCTTTTTCGTCATTTATTCGACAGAACGAAAGAGGGGAGTGTTCACCATTTCGCTCTCCTCGCTCTTATAGACGCCGCACAGGATTCCCGACTTCGATTATACCCGTTTAATCAAGGTTACCCGGCGAATATGTGCCGATGAATGCGACATTTGTGAGGCTTTCGGCAGAAGGTGCTTCAACGTATTTTACGGCAACAAGGACGACCGCGGCAAGAATTTTGCCTTCCTTTTCGACGAGAAGCCGGGCTGGTACAGGCTGTCCCCGTTTTACGATATAGTCCGCGCGCCCGATAAAGCCGAGCACGAAATGACGGCGGCGGGCAGCGGCAACCCCGCGGAGAAAGATTTGCCGGAAGTTGCCCGCCATACGGCTCCGGATATTGAAAAGTGTAAAAAGAGTATTGCTAATGTCAAGGAAGTGCCGAAAAACCGAACGATTAAGGGAGGAATATATGAATGATACTATATCTCACAAAACAGACTTTCTAACGTTATAATCTTACGCCGCCCGAACCGGTGAGGCCGCTCGTTAAGGAAATTAAGGAAGAGGTAAAGAAACGCGAACGAGGGAATAAGCTTCTTGAAAGGGGAGGCAAACTTCTTTACTTCGACACAAAAATCCAAAATCGTCCGCATTAAAACAAAATTAAAATTACTATTGAAATTTTAAAAAGTGTATGTTACAATTTAACAAAATTCGGATGTCAAGGGGCATGCCCCTCAGTGTTGCCATGCGGCAACACTGAAACATCTCTTTAAGCATGAGGGAAAAGATGAAAATATACATTCTCGAAGACGAAAAGGCCGTGGCGGACAAACTGTGCTCTTATATCGAAAGATATTGCGGCGAACACGGCGTCGCCGCGGATACAAAGGTATTTTCGAATGCGTTCGACCTGATTGAAAATTACCACGCGGACGCCGATATTCTGTTTATGGATATTCAGATGCCGCTCATGAACGGCATGGAAGCCGCCAAAAAACTTCGCGAAACGGATAAAAAAGTGCTTATCGTTTTCGTTACCAATCTTGCGCAGTATGCGGTGGAGGGTTACGAGGTGAACGCCTTCGACTTTATATTAAAGCCCGTCGAGTACGAGGGTTTTACAATGCGTTTCGAGCGCGTGTTGAAGGAATTGGAGCACCGCGGCGCGGACAGATACATCAATATCACGGCCAAAAGCGGATTCAAGCGCATAGCCCTTTCGGGGCTGATGTATGTGGAGGTTGACACCTAATTTTATGGACACTCTGAAGGTAAGGGGGTAGAGCAAAGAAAAAGTGTATGGGCGATTGGCTCATACACTTTTACGTTACTTATTGGTTTTATTAAGTTTATATCGCAGGACGGAA
>CALUHQ010000077.1 GCA_944320485.1 Candidatus Methanomethylophilaceae archaeon | reverse complement strand
TAACCGGCCTCATTGACCAGTTCGATATCTCTGGTTTTCTTACAGCTGCCCAGGCCTCCTTTGATGAGTGGTTCGAGAACGTTCAAAGCCAGCTGGGAGACGACGTAGCTGGTAACCTGCTCAACCTCATCCAAGGACTCCAGGAAAGCAAATTGGATGTATCGGCCAAGGCCTCTACCCCTGAGGCTACTGCTGGTACTAATGATACCAAGTACATGACCCCCCTCAAGACCAAGCAGGCCATTGGTACAGCCGCTGAGACCGTTTTGGATTTAACTACAGGGAAACTCATCAATGTTCAATCGGTTTTTGAGAAGTTTACCCTGAGCCCCCTGAGCATTAAGCTTCATGCCCAGTCAGATACTGGCTCTACCAACGACAGAGAAATCTCAGGTACTTATGGAATGGGGGTCATCTTCAAAAACACCATCTTCAATGGTGGTATACGCTCTAAGTATCAAAATTCCAATCGGAGATACAGTTCCCTTTTGCTTCAGACCCCCCTCACCCCTCTCACCCCGGACAAGACTCCCACCGTCGTGAAGGACTGGGGTGAGGAGAACTCTGATAGGAATAACGTTGACCCAGGAGTAAACTCAGTCCTTGCTGTGTCCAGTGGGGGGGACATCCTGAACCTGGCTAAGTCCTGTATCTTAGACATGTCTAGTAAGAAGGTCTCTCCGGCCTACAGCTCTTCGTACGTACAGGGGATATTTGGTACCTCTGGCTACTGGGGGTATATTTATTTCCAAAACGAGAGAATTACTGTCTACTATTTGAAACGTAGTACCACCACAGGTTCCTTCAGTCAGGTGTCTGTTGCTGGGGACTGGAGCCACGTACAACCCATCGGAGCTCGGGAAAATAAGCTCTACTTGCTGGGGGCTGTATACAACTACAGCAACATAACTCAGTATCAGGTCATTACTGTGGACTTCACCAACAGTACTCCGATGGTCACTACCGGTGTTACCACGTTCGACATCACCCGCATCTCTGGGGGAAAGTACCTGTACATGAGAGTTCTTTTCCATGATGCCGATAACTGTTACATCATCGCCCGATATCAAGACTCTCAAAACACAAACAAAGTTTTCACTCGGGCCGTTCGTTTCTCCATGGTCAATCACACCTCCAACTGGACCGAGTTGACTACTGGAAACACCGGACTCTCTGACTGGATAACCTCTTACTATTGTGGTACTGTAAACAACAAGGCTGTATTCGGTAGAGACTCTTCTGGTCAGCAACTTCTGGTGATGGACAAGACCAACGAAAATCTGAGTATTCTCTCAATCCCCACAAGCTTTATTGACCCATCAGGGCATTACTCCATTCGGGAGAGGGTCTTTGCCATCCCAGAACTCCCTGGGGCCATCATCGCCTTCGGCAACCTCATCTATCCTGAGAAGGGTGAGGTGGTTCCCCTCACTTGGGGAGTTAGTGGTCAAGAGGTTGACCGTACTCAAGGGGTCCAAGTATCTCAGCAAGTTCTGAACCTGTCTCAGGTTACTCACTTCGCGGGTACTTCCATTACTTCTGGAGATGTCATTGGTATGACCGGCCAACGAGTGGCTATCCCGGGTACCAACCAAGACGACTGGAGATATCCTTTTCTGTCGGCTAAGGAAGCTTGGTACATTTTGAAAAGAAAGTCAGGGGGTGACTAAGATGGTGTGGGTAGTAGAAAATTACAATGGGTCTACCCAGGTTTTCTTTGAAGACCCGGGAGTCCCAAGCATCCAGCTGGAGTCTCTTCCTGAGGGAGAAGGCCCTCTGAGGGTGGTAAATGGAGAGGTGGTTAGGTCTCCCATTTCTCCTCCCCCCGAGCCTCCTGCTCCTCCTGTGGAAGAGGACCCCCTTGAGGAACTCCAGAAGGAGAACAAGATGCTCAAAGCCCAGCTTCAGGCCCAAGTAGACCGGTCTGATTTCATCGAGGATTGCATAGCTGAGATGGCTACTGTGGTCTATGGTGGTGTATGATGAGGGAGCTCTTTTGGTCCCTTCTCATAAATATTTTTCTGTCGAAAGGAGAAAAGACAATGATGGCTATGTTCTTCGCGCAGAGGGTGATTCTGGGTAAGACCCAGTTCGCCGATGTCCCCAAGGCCCTGAAGGCCGGCACTGCCGAGGTGCTCATCGAGAGCGGGCTCCCCGAGCTCGTTCCCACTGAGTACGGCGGCACCATGGAGCAGTAAGCTCCCCACTCGGGGGAGGAGGTTTCGGCCCTCTCCCCCTATTTTTAAGTTAATCACAGAAGGAGGAGCACTCATGACCGAATTAGAACTTCGCCAGAAGGTAGTGAACACTGCCAAAGCCTGGCTAGGGGCGAAGGAGTCCGATGGCTCTTTCAAGCCCATCATCGACCTCTACAACACCATCAAGCCCCTCCCTGTGGGCTATAAGGTAAAGTACACCGACGAATGGTGTGCTACCTACGTATCTGCTGTTGGCTTCAAGGCTGGCCTCAAGGACATCATCCTGCCTGAGTGTAGCTGCTCCCGCATGATTGCCCTGTACAAGGCCAAGGATCGCTGGCAGGAGAAGGACAACTACCGGCCCTCCATCGGAGACGTTGTCATGTATGACTGGCAGGATGGCACTAACTATGCCTCCACAGACAACACTGGCAACCCCGACCATGTGGGCATTGTGGCTGGCATCAACGGTGACACCATC
>CALUHQ010000076.1 GCA_944320485.1 Candidatus Methanomethylophilaceae archaeon | reverse complement strand
ATTTTCCCTGTACTTTGGCAAATTCCTTGCAAAAATCATCCGCCATACAATAAATCTCCGTAACTTTAGCCTCTGAGAACATAGTGGTAATCGCTTGAATGTTATGCTTTCACACTATAAATTTAAGGCTTTTATCGCTATGTTCCTAACTTTCAAACAGATATTTTTTATCCTTATATCGAACTCACGTTAATATAGATTATTTCAATGCAAAGGTATCCTTCTCATGTCTCACTTTTATATACAGCAATAGAATTGTTACTGCCTGTATCGCAAATTGAGCCAGTAATCCTTTATCTTTGTCGGTAAAGAAAGCATTCGAGATGAAAATTTTGCATATTTCCGACACACATGGTTGTCACAGACGGCTGCACGATTTGCCACAGGCTGACATCATCGTGCATTCAGGTGACTTTACCATGAATGGTAGCGAACAGGAAGCGTTGGATTTCATGAATTGGTTCTGCGACCTTCCTTATCCGCAAAAGATATTCATTTGCGGCAACCACGATGACTGTCTTTACGGTGCCACCATCGACGGACTCGACAACAATGTACATTATCTGTGCAATTCTAGAGTGGAAATTGACGATGTGAAATTCTATGGCGTTCCGATGTTCATGGGCGACTGCATTACTGACCGCCAGACCAAACATTATGCAAATATTCCTGAAGGTACGGATATTCTCATCACCCACACACCGCCTTACGGCATCCTCGACTTGGATGACAACATCAATTACGGTTCAGAAGAACTTCTCGCTCGCATAACGGCAGTCCAACCCCGACTGCATCTTTTCGGACATATACATTTGCAGCATGAAATAACAATCCTTAACGGGACAACTTTTTCCAATGGAGCGATAATGAATGCTGATTATTCTGATTTAAGAAAGCCGAGTCTTATAGAATTTCATAAGAGATAGCAAAATATTATTTTCAACCTGTACCGATAAATGATACATCATCGCCATACTTTTGTGCTGTAATCATAAATGCAGCATAAAGATGGAAGAAGTAAAATCACAGAAAATTTGGCTGGCTACAGACAGGCTTGTCATCAGAACACCTAACGAAAATGATGCGCACGATATTTTTACTCTGATGAGCGACTTGGAAATAGCGGCAATCACCGGATTCAGACCGATGAACACGCTTAGCGAGGCTGAAGGGAAAATCCGCAGGGGAATGGACGGTGGACTAATGTTCTGTATTTCGGAAAAGAACTTTCCGGAAAAGGTTATCGGCGTGTTTGAAGTCAATCCGCACAAGACAAATACCGTTTCGGGTGAGAAATGCAACTATGAGATATGCTACTTCCTCCATAAAGAGGCCCGAGGGAAAGGCTATATGACGGAAGTTGTGAAGAGAATGAAACGCTATCTGTTCGATGAACGGATGGCTGACTCGCTGACCATTGCAGTCCTGCCACGCAATGACGCCTCCCGAAGAGTCGCCCTGAAAAGCGGCTTCACATACGAAGGCCTGGAAAAGAAATGCGGCATGAATTATCTTGATGAAGTTGTCGACCTTGAATATTATACCCTTTACAAAGAAGAATACCTCAATCCCGATGAAAAAGTACGCAAGGAAAAGCTGACCATCGCATCAAAGCAGAAATGGATTAATGACGGTGGCATTCTTTACCCGATTCCGGGCTATGCTTCGTTGCTCACTTCTCCCGGCAACGGTATATTCCGCATCTATGAGCAACCGCAGACAAAACGCTTGGGACTGGAGAAGATAGATGACATTTTTCGGTTCGATTTCAAGATTTATGACCTTGACTGCGAGGAAATAATATCAAAAATCATAAAAACATGGACTTCAGACCTGTTCAGAGAAAGTAACAAAAATCTCGGCGTGATTTTCAACGGTTTGAAAGGAACAGGCAAAACCATTGCAGCCAAACTGCTCTGTAACCGCATCGGTCTTCCCGTGATTGTCATCTCAAAGCCTGTTGACGGTATGCTGGAATTTATTCAGTTGCTGCATTTTGAAAGCATTATCCTCATTGACGAAGCGGAAAAAACTTTCCGTGAAGAGCAGGAAGTCCTGCTCAAAATGATTGACGGAGTTTACAACGACATGCGGAAACTGTATATTCTCACCACCAACAAGCTGTCAATTGACGAGAATCTTTTGGGTCGTCCGGGACGCATCCGTTATATCAAGGAGTTTTCAAATTTATCGGCAAGGGCAGTCAATGATGTCATAGATGACAATTTGAAAGACGCATCATTGAAGGTAGAAGTGCTGAAAGTGGTTGACAGTCTGGAAATCTCCACCATAGACATTCTGAAAGCCATTATTGATGAATGCAATATAATGGGAGCCGTTCCGTCAGATTCGACTTTGAACATTCCGAAGGCTAAATACAGAATGCAGATTATCAGTTTCGACAGTCTGGATGTGAAGTCGCATCAGGAAGTGAAAGATTATATTAAAGAGCATTTGGTTTACAATGAATCTGTTGCAGATTGGTTGCGGAAAGTCATTGGCACGGATGAAAGCAAGGAAAA
>CALUHQ010000075.1 GCA_944320485.1 Candidatus Methanomethylophilaceae archaeon | reverse complement strand
AAATGGAATTATAGCGTGATCACACGCAACGGCTTTACGGAATTTATGCCGCTGGAACCGGCAATTCAAAAAATCAAAGAAAGGAGAAATTGACGATGAAAGCAACTTCTAAAAAAGAAAAGGCAATCGAGCTTTTGAAAGAGATGGATATTTTCAAGCCGTACATACAAGGCTTCCGTGAAAGCGATAAGGTTTGCTTCTTTGAAAACTACGGCGACTTTTGGATCGACCAGGAGCCGGAGCTGTACGCCAAGATGAAGGAGCTGGAAAAGAAGTACAGCTGCCTCGTATATGCCGTGACGCATGAATTTACACCCTTCGGCGAGTGCTACTCCTTTTTGATCGTTACGAACTATCCCGAAGAATGGGACGATCTTGTAATCTCTGAGGGTGGCAGACACACCGCCTTTGCCTACGTCTGGAACAAGGATGACGATTGGAGCAGCGAGTTCGGCAGCGTAATGGTGCAGAGCTTCGGCGGCGGAATCAAGAGAATTGCGTGAGGTGAAATATGCAAGTATATCTTGTGAAACGCGACCGCTTCACCGAGTACGATAAAGACTTTGAAATAACGGTATATGACACATATATCCGAGCATACAAGCTGTTCAAGAGATTTATAAGAGAAGAACTCAAACCGGAAACATTTTGGAGGCGCAGACTAAAATGGAAAAACGGTGTTCCTTGGAGCCACGAAGTTTGCTTTGAATTTTTCCGGCGCCGCAGCGATACCGATGAGACCGAATGCTATTGGAGAATAGCATATAAAGGGGCGTCCGGTTTCCATACCTTTATCTCGATAGAAATTAAGGAGGTATTACAAAAATGAAACCCTTTCAAACACAAGCGCATATCCACTCCCTCAACGGCGAGGTGGATGAGATAACGGTACTTAAAAAGGTCGGCGAAAACGACTACATCGTGGACTATAAGGGCGTGAAGTGTCACGCTCTTTTTAATTGGTTCGTCTGTCAGTTCTACGCGGACGACATTTACAGGATCGTCAAGGAGGATGAATACAATGGCTAAAATCGAAGAACTCAAAAAGTATCTTAACCACGAATTTTCCACGGGCTGCTACACCGGGGACGATTACAAAGCCTTTCAGACAAAGTACATAAGCTACCTGAAAGCGATGTGCCGTGAAAATCATTGGCAGCTCGTCAACGTCGGGAAAAATCACTACTGCTTTTCAGCATTCATCAAGAGCGCGGAAAATAAGTGCGTGTATCTTTCTATCAGCGACGTGCGCTACTTCACGAACGAATGGTACGGGCATATTCTCATACGGACGGCGAAAAACGAACAGGACTACCGCGGCGGGTTCAACAATTACACGACGCTGGAAAAGCTGCCCGCAAAGGCCGCCGAACTGTTGGATGATATTCCCTTTTAAGGAGGCGAACGATGAAACTTGAATTACAGGCAACGACAGCCGCAGAGCAAAAAATCAAAGCGTACTTGGAAGAAAATGCCTCGGAAACACTCGCCGGGAAGATCAACAACGGTGTGCGCGTTCAGAAGAACGGCAAGACGCTTGTAAGCAAAAAGACGCTGGCGGGCTTTATGAAGTTTGCCTGCGACGAGGCGAAAAAGCAAGCCGAGAGAGGCGCAAACTCCGCCTGCATCGACGACCAAACCGTGTATGGCTGGGCGGTGCATTACTTCGAGGAGAATAGCATCGAAGGCACGCTGTACAACGAGGACGGCAGCGAATATAAGATACAGCCGAGCGTTACGGCAAAGGCACCGGCGGTGAAATATTCACCGCTGGGGCCACAGTCTAAACCGCAGCTCTCTATGTTCGATATGCTTGAAAACAGCGATAGTTCGGGCATATGTGCCACCCAATCGGAAGATGAGCCAGTGGACGAAGATGAAGAAGTTGCCAAGCAGAATGTTGACCTTGAAACGGGCGAGATACTTTCCGAGGAAGAAATGCGCGCGTTCGACGGCGACATTGACGAAACCATCCCGACGGTATCGGACATCATCGGCGACAAACCGCCGAAGTGCAGATCCGATCCCGCTCTTGAAAAGGAGATAGCCGCCGTTATGGACGATGCGCAGACGCAAAACGGAGCACCCATGCCCGAGGATGAAGACGACTTCGATATTTCCGCCTTTGACACCGAGGCAGTCGCAATACTCAGTGAAATCATCGGCGATGAAATCGAATTGAGGTGATAATTATGAACGTGAAAGACATCAAACCTATTCCCAAATACATCATGGACGCCATTTATAAGCGCGATATAAAAATCGATCCGTGGCAGACGAACTTCGTGCGGTACTATGCCTATCTGACCGTTTGGAAAAAGGAACTTATCAAAGTTACCGTTGCCGTTACCAACATCAAAAACAAGTATTGGGCGTGCAAGCAAGTCGCCGTTCACGGTATCCATTCCGAATACTGCTTTGTGCGCGATATGGAGTACAACTATTTCGGCAACGGCTTCCGCGTCGGCTGGTATGCGGAGGAACTGCAATCGCAGCAAAAACAATTCGAGGACGGCAAGTGGCACGCCGCCCAGACGAAATACTATGACCCATACGCAACGCTCATCAACCGCTCCGTCGTCGGCAAATTTCCCGAATACAAGTACAGCGCCTATCAGCTCTACAATGGGCGCGACATCATCAACTATCTGCGCATTTACGAACAGTACCCGCAAACGGAATACCTCTTAAAGCTCGGTCTGGGCGCGTATGCGGAAAACCGCTCGCTGCTCAAAAAGATCGCAAAGGACAAGGCGTTCCGCAAATGGATCGCGCGAAAGCGACAAGAACTTGCTCTGCCGTATGGCAACTCCTACAACTTTACGACGGTCATGCAGGCGTATAAGACGGGGCTACCGCTCAAAGGGGTGTCGCACTTCCTCTTCCGCAAGAGGCAGTTTGAGCGGGACGGAGGCACAACTCCCATCCGCGAACTCTTCAAAGGCTGGGAGTTGAAAAAGTATTTCGACTATACCGAAAAGAATGACATCTCCGACCGGCTGTACCTCGACTATCTGCACGCCTGTCAGAACCTCGGCATTGATATGACCTTGAAATGCAACCTGCTCCCCAAAGACTTTACCTACGCCCACGATTTGCGCACGATGCAATACGCAGAGAAAAAGGCGCTCGAAGAAGCCGGCAAAAAGCAGGAGCTTATGCGCAAGTTTTCCGAGGTCGCCGCAAAGTATTCGCCCTTGCAGCACAACAAGCGGAGCGCATTTATCTGCATTATAGCGAAAAGCCCCGCCGATTTGATCCGCGAGGGCGAACTTATGCACCACTGCGTGGGGAGAATGCACTACGATGAGCAATTTGCCAAAGAGCAGTCGCTCATTTTCTTTATCCGCGCAAAGGACAAGCCCGAAAAGCCGCTCGTAACGCTTGAATATTCGCTGCAAACGCACCGCGTACTGCAATGCTACGCCTCACACAATCAAAAGCCGAGCGAGGACATTTTGCACTACGTCAACAAAGTCTGGCTGCCGTATGCCAACAAAACATTGAAACAAATCGTCGCATAGGAGGAATTATGAAAAGTTATCTTGACGAAATTTACACCGTATCCGAGTTCAAACGGGACAACCCCGCGCTTGCCGAGCAGGCAGAAAGGGCTTTGGAATACCTGAAGGGCTTTTGCCCGAACAGCGCGGAGTCAACTTTTGTTGTCATCGAAGTGGAAGGCTACAAGTGCGTCGCATACCTTACGGACGAGTTTGCTCCGTATGAGATGGCGGAAATGATAGCACCCTTCGACAAAGAACGTATATACCCGCTGCAAGGGCTGGTAACCGAGTACGCTTTCAAACGATAATGAGGAGGAACCAACATGGCAAACTATTTCAGAATAACCACATATTACCCCGCAAAGAACATCTGCGCCGTCTTTGACAGCAACGGACGCTTTGAAAAGCTCTGGCAGTTCTCTGCTTACCTCGTTCAAAAAGGCTTCAAAATCGTCGAAG
>CALUHQ010000074.1 GCA_944320485.1 Candidatus Methanomethylophilaceae archaeon | reverse complement strand
TGTACTCGCAGGTCCCTCATGACACCGGCATATTGGATGATGGGATTGTCAGCCTTCTGAGAGATCTTGCCGATGGAACCGATGAATTGCTTGATAGATGTATATCCGCTGTAGCAAACAGCATCGATTATGCCTTCCTTGTCGGCGGATGCATATCGATATTTGTCGTCCTTCTCGCGTTTTTCTTCAAAGGAAGAAGAACGACCAAAAAGGACGAGACTATCTGATGAAGAATCCGAATCTCCATGCGCTGTATGATCAAGACGCGAACAGATACCACAAAAATGGATTTGGACCAATGATTTATCTACAGTGTTAAACGTCTTATGGGTATCCTGATAAGACCCGTAAGCTCGGCTGCCAAGGGTGGCCATCAATCCTTACGGGCAACGGATATCTTCTCTGCGATCGACTCTGAAGGCAGCATATCCTCGTCTCCATAGGATACCGCTACCCTATGTAGAAACGGTACTGGCACATAGTAGCATATATGCACAGTGCGTCGGCCTGGCAGTGATCAATTGGACTTCATGGAAATGATAGAGCTCATCGACGACCGCATCTGGTATGTCGCCCTCATACTGATAGTGGTCGTCGGGATCTTCGCCACCGTGAGCCTGAGGGGACTGCAGGTGACATCCCTCAGGGAGATGGTGAGGGTAACCTTCTTCAAGAACAGGAAGAGCGACGAGGGGAAGCTGTCGTCCTTCCACGTATTCTGCATGAGCATGGGGTCGCGCATAGGCGTCGGCAACATCACCGGACCCATCCTGGCCATGATGGCGGGCGGACCCGGTGCAATCCTCTGGATGTGGATCTTCGCCGGCCTCGGTATGGCCACCAGCTTCCTCGAGACCACCATCGGTCAGATCTACAAGACCCCCAACGAGAACGGCGGGTTCCGCGGAGGACCCGCATACACCCTGTTCCACGGGCTGGGCATGAAACGCCTGGGCATGGTGGCCGCGTTCGTGATGATCCTGATGTACCTCGTGGGATTCGTCTCCGGAGAGGTCATCAGCATGTCCGAGGCGGTGCAGGGTGCGTTCGACTACGAATGGACCCACCTGGTGTTCGCCATCATCCTCACTTTCGTCACCGGCCTGATCCTCATCGGCGGGATCTACAGGGTGGCGGACCTGTCCGTCAAGATCGTCCCGGCGATGGCCATCTGCTGGTTCATCGTGTGCATCGTGTCCATGGTCCTGGCGCCCAGCGGCGTCATCCACGCCTTCGGCATGATCTTCGAGTACGCGTTCACCCTCCCGTCCGTCCTCGGAGGAGGCTTCGGTACCATGATCATCATCAGCGGCATGCAGAGGGGTGTCTGGTCCAACGAGGCCGGTATCGGTACCATCACCAACCTCTCGTCCATCGCCGACGTCAAGCACCCCGTGTCCCAGGCCTACACCCAGTCCCTGGGAGTCCTCATCGACACCCTGGTCAGCACGATGACCGCTCTGGTCATCCTGTCCTACGCCGACTTCGGAGCCCTGTACGGCATGTACGAGACCGCAGGGGACTCCATCCCGGTCCTCCAGGACGTCTTCGCCGGGACCATCGGGTCGATCGCGCCCTACGCCGTGGCCGCGTTCATGTTCATCTTCGCCTTCACATGCCTGATGTCCGACGTGGTCATAGGCGAGAGCAACCTGATGCTCATCAAGGACAGCAAGATGGCCGCCATAGGCATGAAGTGCCTGCTGCTGGCGGTGGTGTTCCTGTCCTGCTTCTACGCATCCGACGAGCTGACTGTGATCATGGACATCCTACTGGCCGTGTGCGCGTTCTTCAGCACATTCATCATGCTGAAGCTGGCGCGGAGGGGCCTGGAGGCGTTCCGGGACTACCGCGCCCAGAAGAAGGCGGGTGTGGAGGAACCGGTGTTTCATAAGAGCTGCCTCTCCGACGACAGCGGAGTGTCCTCCTGGGACTGACACTGCCTTCCAAAGCCGGGGCACACGCCCCGGCACCTTATCCCTGACCGCAACTGACTTCTACGAACCATGCATCCCTCGCCGTCCGGAGGCGGTGTTCTGAGGATCGGGGATCTGGAATCTGACGGGAGGGTCGTTCTCGGACCGATGTCCGGGTTCACATCTGCCGCGTACCGGGAGTTCATGAAACCCTTCGGCGTGGCATTCTCCATCAGCGAGATGACCTCTGACTCCGCCATAGTCCACGGGACCGAGAGGACGTCCGGATACGTCAGGTTCGGGAGCTGCCCCTACACGGGACTGCAGCTGTTCGGCCACGACCCGGGGACCTTGGCCAAGGCGGCCGAGACCGCCCTCCGCGACAACCCCAACATCGACTTCTTCGACGTCAACATGAGCTGCCCGGTGGAGAAGGTCGTCCGCTCCGGTTCGGGGTCGGCCCTCATGTCGGACCCCCGCAGATGCGGCGACATAGTCCGCGCCGTCCGCTCGGCGGTTGACGTCCCCGTCACGGTGAAGATCCGCCTCGGCACCACCATGGAGGCCCTCAACTTCCGCGACGTCATCGAGGAGACCGTCGCGGCGGGCGCCGACGCCGTCTCCCTTCACACGCGCACCGCCAAGGAGAGGTACGCGGGGAGCCCCCACCACATGATGGCAGAGGGCCTTCAGGACGAGATGTCAGTACCTCTGATCATTTCCGGCAACATCTACACTCTCGACGACGCCGTCTCCGCGATGGAGGTCACGGGGGCGGAAGGGATCATGGTCGCACGCGGGGGCGTGGGCGACCCGTTCCTGGTGACCCAGATCGACAGGTACCTACGCACCGGCGAGAGGCTCCCGGACCCGACCGTGTCGCAGCAGATAGACTGGTGCCTGGAGCTGATGGACATGGTGTTCCGCGAGAAGGGGGACGAGGTGGGGCTGAGGAAGATGCGCTGCTTCGCGCCCAGGTTCATCGTCGGATGCCGCGGATGCAGGGAGTACAGACGCAGGCTCGCCGCCGAACCGAAGGGCCGCGATGAGATGACCGCCCTGCTGGAGGAGATCCGCGAGCGCAAGGGGGACGAAGTCATCAGGGCCAACGGGGCCTGGCGGAACGACGATCGTGACTCTTTTTGTTGTCAGTAACATTTAAATCGTATCCCCTGCCCTGCTTTCAGCGGAGATGCACATGTCGGACGATCCGGAATTCACCATCAGGGCCCTGACCACAGACGATTTGGACCAGTACAACGCGCTGCTCCGCTACGCGTTCCAGGTCACCGAGCAGGAACTGATGATGACCGGATGGAGGGACGACGACTTCGTCCGCTCCAAGTTCCCCATCCTGGAGAGGGCCGACGTCCTGGGATGCTACGACGGGGATCAGCTCGTGTCCCAGTTCGCGGTGTACCCCCTGCAGATGAACATCCACAGCGAGATCTGCTCAGTCGGCTACGTGACCAGCGTCACGACGTACCCCGAGTACTCCGGCCGCGGGCTCATGCGCAGGCTGATGTACAGGAGCCTGGTGCGCATGAGGGAGAAGGGGCAGGTCCTGGCGCTCCTGTTCCCATTCTCCATGCCCCTGTACAGGAAGTTCGGATGGGAGATCATCTCCAACAAGATCTCCTATGTCGTCAAGGACAACCAGTTCGTCCCCCAGCGCAAACACGAGGCGCCAGGATACGTCCGCAGGGTGAACTGGGACAACCCCGGGTTCATCGACCTCCATCTCAGGTTCGCCATGAGGACCCACGGATGCATCCTGAGGAGCACCGCCGCATGGGACGAGTACTGGAGATGGGAGGTGGAGGACACCAACGTCGCCGTCTACTACAGCACCGACGACAGGCCACTGGGGTACATGGTGTACATCATCAAGGACGACGTGATGCACATCAAGGAGATGATCTACCTCAACAGGGAGGCCAAGAAGGGCCTCTGGGAGTACATCAGCGCCCACTACTCCATGATCGACGAGGTCAGGGGATTCACATACCACAACGAGCTGCTGGCATTCGACCTGGAGGACGGTAAGATCACCGAGACCATCAGGCCGTACGTCATGGGCAGGATCGTGGACGTCGCCGAGTTCTTCGACGGGTACCGCTGCGATCCGACCGAGGCAGACGTCTGCTTCCGCTTCGAGATCACCGACCCGTTCCTGGAGTGGAACAACGGCACCTTCGATGTGCTGTTCCACGCCGGCAGGGCCAAGGTCGTCACCGACGTGGAGCCGAAGTACACCGTCAGGATGAGCATCAACTCCCTGTCCACCCTGCTGCTGGGGTACATGCCTGCATCGCAGCTCAACTGGCTGGAGAAGCTGGACGGCAGCCCGGAGGCGGTGCAGATCCTAGATGAGGTCATCCTCCACGAGATCCCGTACATCTCGGACTACATCTGACCTGGGTGAACCCGGACAGTCTGGCACTGTGCGCATCTGGATGTGCGGCCTGCTGACGGTCCCGGAACCCCTCGCCGGATGCCGCCAGATGTCCGTGCTGGTACCCCAATAGTAATATAAACGCATAACAAAATGCGCGGTCGGGTGGAGCATTGGAAGAAGGAGTACTACTGATGACCTTGGCGGTTTTCATACTCCTTGCCGCAGTCTGTTCCATCGTCTTCAACCGCATCAAGCTGCCTCCGCTCATCGGATACATCGTCGCCGGGATCATCATAGCCAACGTATGGACCGTGACCCCCGAGAGCTACGAGGTCGTCGAGATCCTGTCCGACATAGGATTGGTCATGCTGATGTTCTGCATCGGGTTGGAAATCAACCTGAAGAAGATCCGCAAACAGGGTATCTTCGCGATCAAGGTGGCGGTCATTCAGCTACCTTTGATGGTCCTGGGAGGCGCCATGGGAGGCACCCTCCTCGGATTCGACATGGTACAGTGCATCTGCCTGGGCGCCATCATCTCCGGTTCCAGCACGGCGGTCGTCATGGCCGTCCTGAAGTCCCAGAACCGCCTGGACAAGGAGCACATCGAGATGCTGGTCCTCATAACCATCATGGAGGACATCGGTCAGGTCATCATCCTGTCCATGATAACCCCGCTGATCGCAGGGTCCACCATGAACATCAACGAGATTATCGTCATGTTCATCAGCATCTTCGTGTTCATGATCATCAGCCTCCTGGTCGGCCTGAGGCTGGTCCCGAGGATGATCAACTGGGTCTCGGACAACGTGTCGGACGAGATCCTCACGGTGTTCTCCGTGGGCCTGGCGTTCAGCATGGCCCTGCTCTCGATATTCATCGGTCTGTCCATGGCCATCGGTGCGTTCCTGATGGGCATGATGATCTCCGCCAGCAGGAAGAGCAAGGAGATCAACCACAAGATAGAGCCCATGCGCGACCTGTTCATGGCGGTCTTCTTCATCGATATAGGGATGAAGATCACGGTCGGATCGCTGGTGGACAACATAGGGCTGATCCTCATCATATACGTCCTGTTCGCCGTGCTCAAGGTGTCCACCGTGTTCCTGGCGTATTGGATCGGCGGCGAGACCGGCCGCAACGGGTTCATATCCGCCACCGCATTGGTCGCGATGGGAGAGTTCGCGTTCATCATCGCTGCAGAGGCCCACAGCTACGGTGTCGCCGACGATGCGTTCTACACTTCCGTGGTCGGAGCGGCGCTTGTTTCCATGGTCGTGCTGCCGTTCCTGACCAGGTACGCCCCGGACATGTGGGACAAGGGAGTGATTCACTGCCCCAAGCCCATATACGGGGCATGCAACAACCTGAACTGCGCCAGGGACAACATCTACACCCGCATCTCCGCCACATCCAAACGCTCCCAGAAGACCTTCATGCGCAGCATGACCCACTCGTACATCAACCTCCTGGTCATAGCAGCGATCGAGATCGTCTTCTACCTGGGCATCAAACCCGCCGTGGACTGGCTCAGTGCCAGCTTCGGAGGGGACAGCCTCATGTGGGGCATGTTCGTCCTGGCTGTGAACTTCCTGATCCTGGCCGTGCCGATCTACCATCTGGTGAACAACGTGAAGTTCCTGGACGAGATGATCATCACCGGGGCCCGTCGCATCGCCAACATGGAGGGCGCCGGGGACGAACCGGGCGAACTGTACCAGAAGTTCCTCAACATCAACACCTACCTGATGGTCATCGCCATCGACGCCCTGATCCTCATAGTGGTTCCCAACTACATGGGATTCTGGCAGCACATGGTCGTGTTCGCCATCGCCGGCTCGCTGCTCCTGCTGTTCGTCTACAGGGGGATGCACTCCAAGAAGAAGGCGAAGGAAGAGGACGAGGACCACTGACCTCGACGCCTGCGGATTCCCCTGAGCCTCGATTCCAGATCGGTCGCCGTGTCGGAGACCGTGTCCATGATCTCGGACGTCCTGTCCTTGACGGTCTCCGCGGCCTTTCTCGCGCCGCGGTCGGCAGACCTCATGGCCTGGGATGTCTGCACCATCAGCGCGGAGGGGGAGTGCATCATGAACTTCGTGAGGGAGGCCGAGGCCATGTGTATCTTCTTGTTCATGGTCTTCTCGGTGCCGACGACGTCCACCCTGTGGGCCCGCACATCGTCCAGGAAGCGGTCGGTGTCCGAGGCGTCGGACACTGTCACCACCCTGCCGACCTCGTCCAGGACGTGCCCGTCGGTCCCGCCCGTGAAGCCTATCCCGTAGCGTCTAGCCGATGCCAGGGCGGACGTGTTGGACTCACGCGTCATGCCGCTGCATATGACCTCGTAGGCATCCATGCGACATGCCACGTCCTCGTCCAGATACCCTTTCCTGATACACACCTCCACGCCCTTGTTCGACCAGAGGTACCCCATGGGATGGGCCGCCGAGACCACGCAGTTCTCCCTCTCCAGCATGTCGAGGAGGGTCTCGGTCGGACAGTCGCGCAATGCCAGCCACGGACATTCCTGGAGCCTCGGACGTATGCAGCGGTACCAGAAGCGCTCCAGGTCGTTCATGTCGTAGAAGTAGACCAGGATGTGCGGCCCGTCGGAGGTGCTCACCTCCATCCCCGGGATCACCGGCACGGACGGATCCGTGTCCCTGATGCGGACCAGCGAGGTGATCAGGTTGTGGTCCGTGATGGCCACGCCGGTCCCGCGGGATTCCGCCAGCGCGATGGCCGACTCCACATGGGTGAACGAGTCCGAGCAGTCCGTGTGGAAGTGCATGTCCACGGCCATGCGGCCGCTCTCGCGTATCGCATCCCAGTCGGGTGTCTCGAAGACCGCTTCCATCTGGACTCATCTCATGCAGAGGGTGCGCCAGATGTCCTCCGAGGCGGAGAGCACCTCCCCGACGTCCATCGTGGTGATCGCACCGTCCTCCACCACGACGTCCCCCTGGCAGAGGACGGTCTTGACGTTGAGGCTGTTGCCCGAATAGACGATGTTCGCGACGATGTTCTCAGGCACCAGGGGCCTGAGGTTGGGCGCCTTGCCGTCGAGGATCACTATGTCGGCATACTTCCCGGGCTCTATGGATCCGATGCTGTCGCCCATACCGACGGCCTTCGCACCGTTGATCGTGGCGAAGTCCAGGAGGTCCTGGGCGGGCGCCACCGTGGGGTCCCATCTGCTCGACTTCTGCAGGAGGCCCAGCGTCTTCATCTCGGCGAACATGTCCAGGGTGTTGTTGGTGGTGTTCCCGTCCGTTCCCACAGTGACGTTCACGCCGTACTTCTGGAACTCCGGAACGGGGGCGACACCGCCGGTCGCCAGCTTCATGTTGGATACGGGACAGGACGATATCGACATGCCCGCCTCCCCCATGAGCCTGACCTCCCTCATGGTGAGCCAGGCCGAGTGCGCCGCGACGCCCCTGGGTCCGAGGACGCCTATGTCCGAGAGCCACTCCGCCGGGCGCTTCCCCGTCTTCTTCTTGTGGTCGTTGACCTCCCCGCGGGTCTCGGAGAGGTGGAAGTTCATGGGCGTACCGACCTGGTCCGAGAACTCCTTGGCCCCCACGCAGGTCTCCTCGTTGCACACGTATACGCCCTGGAGGCCCACTCCCGGAACGATCTTGCGCTCGTCCTTGAACCTCTGGTGGAAGTCCTTGCAGTTCTGCAGGGGGTTGCCCTTCTGGGTGGTGCACTCCTCGTCCAGGACGCACCAGCACAGAACCCCCCTTATCCCCGCCTCCTGGGTCGCCTTGGCGATGACGTCCTCGGAATAGTACAGGTCCATGAACGTGGTGGTCCCGCCGCGCATCATCTCCATGCAGCCGAGCTTCGTACCGATCGTGAGGTCCTCGTCGGTCCTGTCCGAGTCGATCCTGAACACCTTGTCCAGGAAGTCGGGGAACGTCAGGTCGTCCACCACGCCCTTCATGACCGACATCGCCACATGGGTGTGGGTGTTGACCATCCCGGGCATGACGATGTCGCCCGTTGCGTCTATCTCGCGATCCGCTGTGCCGTTGTACTCCGGTCCGACGGAGACAATCCTCTCCCCGTCGACCACCACATCGCCCCTGACTATGCGCCTGGAGGCGTCCTGGGTCACTATCCATCCGTTGCGGATCGCTGTTATCATGGATGCATCATCCGAGACGACCGAGATAACCGTTTCCCCGGGTCGCCCCATGAAAGGCGGATATACAGCGTCGTCGTTCACGTTGACATGGGGTTCCGTATCACGTTTCTGGGAACGGGGGGCGGCAGGCACACCACCATGTACCAGGTCCGCTCGACAGGGGGCATGCTCATCGAGCACGACGGCAGGTTCCTCCACGTCGACCCGGGGCCCGGGGCGCTGACCCAGATGCACAGGATCAGGTACGACCTGACACGGACCGACTCCGTTATCGTGTCGCACTGCCACCCCGACCACTACTCCGACGCCGAGTCCGTCATAGAGGGCATGACGCGTGGCGGATGGACCAGGCGCGGCAGCCTGTACGGGTCCCAGACGGTCCTCCGCGGAAACGGAAGACTGGGGCCGTGCATCTCCGACTACCATCAGGGGATCGTGTCGTCTGTGTCAGTATTCGAGCCGGGGGATGTCCTGGACGTGGACGGCATGAGGGTGGACATCTGCAGGGCCGACCACAGCGACCCCACGAACGTCGGCTTCCGCTTCCATACCGCGGACGGGATCGTGTCGTACGTGAGCGACACGGCGTACAGCGACGAGATAGCGGACCAGTACATCGGCTCCAGGGTCCTGCTGCTCCCTGTCACGACGCCCACAGGGAACCGCATCAAGTACCACCTATGCACCGACGACGCCCTGACCTTCGTCGAGAGGGTGCGTCCGGAGCTGGTGATATTCATCCACCTCGGAGTGGTCATAATCAGACGCGGCCCGGACAAGGAGGCCGAGTCCGTGGAGAGGGCGACGGGCATCAGGACGATCGCGGCCCACGACCTGATGGTCCTGGACGTCGGGAGGGAGCTCAAGCTCTCCGACGCCAAGACCTTCGAGGGCGAGTGGATCCCCGATTCATCGCCGTGATGCATACCCCCCACCGTTTCCGGTGGAGAATCCGACATCCGGGATCAGGCACGGACATGGGGGTCGACGACGGTCACCTCGGTGACCGTGGCAACCTGGCCGACCATCGACGGGTCGTAGTACCCGACCGGTACGGCGGAGTCGTAAGTGGTCTCGCAGAGGAACACCCTCTCGCCGGTGGATGTGAGCGTCTTCTCACCGTACGCGTAGTACACGGAGTAGAGCGTGTCCGGCTGGAACGAGTCCAGGACCACGCCCACCATCATATGGCCGGGCGGCGTCATGAGCACGCTCCTGTAGCCTGCCGCGGAGTAGAGCGCGCTCAGCAGGAACGACGTGTCCTCGCAGTCCCCCATCCTGTGGTAGAGCGTCTCCATTGGGAACGCCCAGTACTCCTCGGCCCCCTCCAGGAACATGTCCCCGTAACCGCCTTCGGTGTCCAGGTGGTAGTACCCGTCCGGTCCAGGCGAGATCTGGGTTGGGTACGCGAACACGCACTGCACGAACGACAGCAGGTAGTCAGCATAGTCCTGCCCTGTGACGCTGGCCCCGGAACCGTGCACCTGCCTGTACTCGTCTGCGAGGGCGTCGGATAGCCTCAGGAGGGTGTCGTCGACCACGACGAACCTGGACATCGGGAGGCTGTAGCTGTCCCGCCTGTACTCGTCATCCTCGTCGTAGACCAGGAAATCGGAGAACCTGTAGGTGAACCTGACCTCGTAGGAGTGGCTGCCCCCGTTCAGACGGCTCCACGTGTAGGTGTCCGTGATGTCCCCGTCGAGCACCGCTGTCCCGGAGCAGATCTGCGCCCCGTCATCGTACAGGAGGACCTGGTACTTGCCCGGGGTGGATATCGTCAGGACGTTCCCGTCGGTGCTCTCGTAGCTCCTGGGAACGTACACGTCACCGGACTGCACGAACGCCGTCCCGCAAAGATCCTTGACGTGCCACACGACCTGCCCGTCCCCCTGGTACGTCAGGGTGGCGGAGTCCCCGGAGGACTCGGCCACCACCAGGTCGTTGTAGAGCCCGCCCCTGACCGTCAGGTCCCCGACGGAGTACGAGCGCTCTGGTTCCTCCGGGGCATCCCTGATGAGGATGTCGGCCACCGGGACGATCAGGACGACGAGGATCACGGCCAGCAGGACGTAGGTCCCGACGCTCCGCCTCCTGCGGCGGTTGGGGACGTGCCTCCGGTCGGATCCCCGATCGTATGCGCTCTGGTCGTACGTGTACTGGTCCAGGAACCCGTCCCTTCCGGAGACGGACTCCACCGGTGCACCGCAGACCACGCAGAAATTGGCACCCGGGTCGAGCATGCTACCGCATTTGGGGCAGTACATGCCACCCGGGATGCCGTGTGATGTTTATAGATGTGAGGGGGAGTCCTTCAGAGGATCTCCCACTCCATGGTGACGGTGTCGCTGAACGTCTCGTCCTCCGGGACCGCGTCCACCATCATCATCGCCATCCTTGCCATGGGACGGCCCGTCCTGCTCTCCGTACGGTATGAAATGGAGACCAGGTCGCCGAGGCGGACACCTGCCGCCGTCGCGAGCTCCTTGGCCTTGTGCTTGGCGTCCTTCACGGCCGCGGCCCTTGCCGCCGACTGTGCCTCGGTGGGGTCGCGGACGGTGTACGACACCCTGAACTCCGGGGCGCCATCGCACGAGACCATCGCCTCCAGAAGCCTGCCCAGACCGTCGCGGTCCGCATCCTCGGTTATGGTTATGCCGTGGACGAACTGGTATCCGTGGAACCTCTGGACCCCGTTCTCGCTCCTGTACACGGGGTCCACGGACAGACGCGTGGTCCTGAGGTCGTCCATGTCGAATCCCGCGTCCCCTATGGCCTTCCTGAGGGAGGTCAGCGCCGATGCTGACGCGTTGACCGCATCGGCATACTCCTTGTACGTTCCCGTGAACTCCCCGCTGATGACGACCGCATCGGGCGCCGCCGACGAGTGTCCCTCTCCGGTTACGATGATTGTCCTGTCCATGACGAAACAATCGGGATGCACGTTATAACCGTTCCCGACTTACTCCGCCCCGTCTCTATATTGTACGGTGTCCCGATACTTCGATGCCGTCGGTTCGACAAGATTAATAGCACCGGCCCGGATGGGTTATCCGATGGCCAGGTTAGGAGACATCGGGGAGAGGCAGCTCATCAGGGACTTCCGCGGGTTCATAGGCACCGAAGGGTCCGTGGGTCCCGGCGACGACGCCGCCGTCCTCCGGGACGGCACGGTGGTGACGACCGATGTCGTGACCTTCGACAGGCACTTCCCTGCGGGCATGACCTACGAGCAGTTCGGATGGTACGCCGCGGCGGTGAGCTTCAGCGACCTGGCGGCCATGGGTGCGAGGCCCACCGGGTTCCTCGCCGCCCTCGCGCTGCCCCTGGACCTCGAGGCCCAGGCGGCCTACGACATCATGAGCGGTATCGACCAGTGCTGCGAGTACTGCGGGACGGGGATAGTCGGCGGCGACACCAAGTCCGGGCCCGGGATCGTCTGCGGCACTGCGCTGGGGACGATGGACGGGAGGCCCCCCATGCTCAGGTCAGGCGCCCGCCCCGGGGACATCGTCGCCGTGACGGGACCCCTGGGCTCCCCGGCGGCGGCCTTCATCGCGATCGAGAGCGGGGTGGACGCCCAGGAGGCCAAGGACTCCCTGTACGTGCCCATCCCGAGGGTCGCCGAGGGATCGGCCATGGCGGGAAGCGGCGCCGTCACATCCTGCATGGACCTGTCCGACGGGCTCGGGACCGCGCTGAACACCCTGTGCGAGGCCTCCGGCGTGGGGATGGACGTGGAGCTGGACTTCATCCCCCGCGGACCATGGGTGGATGAGATGGCCGAGCTCTCCGGAAGGCCCGCCAAGGACCTGCTGCTCGGATGGGGAGGCGAGTACGAGCTCGTGTTCACGGCGGACAGGGACCGCCTCGACAGACTGTACGACGCCGAGCTGGAGTTCTCGATCATAGGGATGGTCAACGACTCCGATGCCCCCTGTCTCATCGAGAACGGATCCAGGACGGTGATCCCCTATGGCGAATACCGAGCGCGTCGAGTCGCGCCATTACGTCCGCGACGGGGATGCGTACGTCTGCGGGCTGTGCCCCCACCGCTGCAGGATCAGGGTGGGAGGCTACGGGAGGTGCGGCTCCCGCAGGGCCGACGAGGACATGCTCGTGGCATACTCCTACGGCAAGGTCTCGTCCCTGTGCGTGGACCCGGTCGAGAAGAAGCCGCTCTACAACTACAGGCCCGGCACCAGATGCTTCTCGGTCGGCAGCATCGGATGCAACATGTCCTGCCACCACTGCCAGAACTATGCCATATCGATGCTGTCCTCCGGGAAGAAGCGCACCACATACAAGTCGCCCAAGGAGCTCGTGGAGTTCTGCAGGATGGAGGGACAGGACACCATCGCCTTCACCTACAACGAGCCGATGATCTGGTTCGAGTACATCATGGACGTGGCGGCCGCCGACCCGGACCTCAACATCATCCTGGTCACCAACGGGCTGATCAACGAGGGGCCCCTGAAGGAGATCTGCGGCGTCGTGGACGCCGTCAACATGGACATAAAGGGTTTCACCGACGAGTTCTACATGAAGGTCTGCGGGGCCCATCTGGATGATGTCCTGGGATCGGCCAGGGCCGTCCATGGGGAGGGCGTCCACCTGGAGCTGACCTATCTGGTCATACCGGGGTACAACGATTCGGAGGACGAGGTCCGCAGGTTCTGCGAATGGGTCCACGACTGCCTGGGTCCGGAGGTCCCGGTCCATTTCACCAGGTTCCATCCCGACAACGAGATGACGGACGTCCAGTGGACGCCCGTGGAGACGGTCCTCAGATGCAGGGAGATCGGGATCGGGTGCGGACTCCAGTATGTGTATGTGGGCAACGTGATGGTGGAGGGTGCCTCCGACACCTACTGCCCAGGGTGCGGAACCCCGGTGGTAACCCGCCTCGGATATCTCGTGGACATCGTGGCCCTGGACGGCGACAGGTGCTCCCGTTGCGGCACCCGCATCAACATCGTGAGGCGAGGGCCTGCAGCGGGTCACCCAGGACCGCGACCATCGCGAACGCCACCGCCAGCGGCAGGATGAACGGGATCATCGGTGTGACACGGATGGCCCCGACCCCCGACGACTCCGCCTCGTCCAGTGCCCGTTTCTTGTCGTAGAGCACGACCGCCCTCTTCCCGGAGCAGTCGACCGGCCAGACGAACGCGTCCCGGGCGGACTCCAGGGTCATGCGGCGCGTCTGCCACATGCCGGGGCCGCGATACCCGCGGACCAGATTCCCCATGATCATCATCAGCCCCGATGGAAGCGTCATCGCCAGTGCGATCGCCAGCACCTGGATGCTGACCCCGGGGAAGACGGAGGCCTGCGACCATATCAGCGGGATGCACCCTGCCGACGGCTGGACTGGGAACGCTATCGCGATCGACATCAGGCACTTCGCATCAGCACCGCCCCTCAGCAGACCCGTCCTGTAGAGGAGGTAGTGGACCGAGAACATGACCGGTACCGCCACCCCCTCGTACCCAGACCGGCCGGTCAGGTACGGGACGGCCATCAGGACCGCGGACGATGCGAACGCGGCGAGCGCCCATGGCCCCATAAGGTGCTCGGAGAGCATGCAGGCCGTGAGCAGGGCCGACCCCATCAGGTACGGGACCGCCATCTCCCATCCGTCGCAGGAACAGACCGAGTACACGGACGAGCCTGCAATGCACACGACGGCCCAGCAGACGTCCGGCACCTCCCTCGAACGTACGTCGCATACCGCGGCGTATGCCAGCGCCGCGGCCGGGACCGCCACCCACAGGAAGCATGACACCGCATCCATGCCCCTCCGTCGGATCCCGTATCGATAACACCCCATGCATGCATCCACACTGCGCTGTGTTTCCGTGGTTCCCTTTAAATACATCATGAAAATGCGGAATGCATGGACACACGGAGGCTGACGGCCCTAGCCATCATCGCAGCGATCATCGCCATGTCGGCGGCCGTCATGGTCCCATCCCTGACCGATGCCCAGACCTCCGACGGAGCGGCCTCCGGGACGGAACCGTTGTCGATAGTCGTCCAGGGAGGAGGCAGCGCGGTCGACCTCTCCATGGAGAACAACGAGTCTGTGACCCTGGAGATCTATGTGACCAACAACAGTGCCGACCGCCTGAGCCTTGTGGTGAAGGACATAAAAACGGATGTCCTGTCCAGCTCCTCTACCGTCTCGATCATCAACTCCGACAACGGGCTGCTGTTCGAATCCGGCGATGGGGAGGACCGCAACGTCGCCATCATAACGACGACGTTCAAGGCCGACAACCTCGCGGACACACAGACCTTCGTCGGTGCCATCACACTCGTCTTCACGGACATCAACACCGGAGAGGTCTTCGAGATGACGGTGCCGGTGTCGGCGGACATCAAGTCCGTGTACACCTTCGAGGGGGCGTACAACCGCTTCTTCGGCGTCTTCCCCAACACCCTGCCGGAACCGTTCAACAACGTCCTGGTCACGGCCGTGGTCACGCTCGTCATCTGGATCCTGGCCACCATCGCCGTGTGCGAGATCGTCATCCCCATGTTCATCAGGCTGTTCAAGAAGAAGACGATCAGCGACAAGAAGTCCATCACCAACACGCTGACCAAGACCATCTCGGTGATGATGCTGGTCATCGCGATCAACGAGTGCCTGAACATCGTCGGAGCCAACGCCGAGGTGATGAGCACCGTCGGCCGCATATCCATGGTCCTGTACGTCCTCATCGGCGCCGTGCTGGCATGGCAGATCTACGTGTTCCTGATAACCAACCTTATCAAGGGCATAGACGAGGGGCTGGACGTGGACGGCATAGACGCGTCCCTGATCCCGCTCTTCAAGATGATCGGTAAGATCGTCATATGCGTCGTGGCGGCGACCATCATCCTCGCCGCCTTCGGGGTGGACCTGGCCGGCATAATGGTCAGCGCAGGTGTCATCACCCTGGGCATAACGTTCGGAGCCCAGGAGATCATCAGCCAGTTCTTCAGCGGCATAGTGCTGCTGTCCACCAGGCCGTTCAAGAAGGGCGACTTCGTGAGCCTCAACGGCACATCCTACAAGGTCCACAAGGTCAGGCTGATGTACACCGAGTTCGAGAACTGGGACAGGGACCAGATCATCACGATGCCCAACAACGTGGTGTCGTCGGCCACCATGGTCAACTTCACGAAGGGCAGCCCCAACACCAGGATATTCATCTACGTCACCGTCGCGTACGACGCCAACCTCACCCTGGCGAAGGAGCTCATGATCAGAGCCGCGAACATGCATCCCCATGTGGTCAAGGATAAGAGCGTTATACCTCCGAACACCAGGCTGACCGCGTTCCAGGACTCCGGGATCGAGTACCGCCTGGCATGCTTCGTCGACGACTACGACATGAGCGCCCACTACGCCGGACAGATCAGGGAGATCATCTACAAGCTCTTCCTCGACAACGGCGTGGAGATCCCGTACAACAGGCTCGAAGTGGACCTCAGGAGCGTCTGCGACGGGAGGAAGAGGGAAGGGGACGACACTCCCGACATCTGACCCTTTCTGCGGATTCCGCAGAATGCTGGGACCAATCCCCTGTTTTTCGCCTGTCAAAACTGTGGAATCCGTTGAATATCGACGGATTCCCACAGTTTATATAATACTATTAGATTCGGCTTTAGTATCCGAGAGAGTGCGGGGGGTTTTTGCATGGACGAGCTTGACAAGAGGATCATCGAGATAATGAAGAAAGACTCCAGACGCCCCTTCGTCGAGATCGCCAACCAGCTTGGTGTCTCAGAGGGAACGGTCCGCAGCAGAGTCCACAGGATGACCGAGGACGGCATCATCCGCGGGTTCACCATCAAGACAAGCTCGCGCAACGTGAAGGCGCTGGTGGAGATCAGGATCGACGTCAACACCGACACCCAGGACATCGCCAGGGAGCTCGCCGGCTACGACGGCGTCACCGAGGTGTTCGAGGTGACCGGTGACCAGGATATCATCGCCATCGTCGACGTTGAATCGTCCCAGCACCTCAACGACATCATAGAAAGGGTCAGGCGCTACGACAACATCCTCAGCACGAGGACCCGCCTGATACTCAAGGAGCACTTCGGGGAGGCATGAAATGTTCGCGGGAACAGGTACTGCACTTATCACCCCGTTCACCAGGGACGGGGACGTCGACGAGGATTCCCTCAGGAGGCTCGTCAGATTCCAGGAGGACAACGGGGTGGACACCCTGGTCCCCTGCGGGTCCACGGGCGAGTCAGCTATGCTCAGCCATGAGGAGCACCTCAGGGTCATCAGCATCGTCAGGGACGAGGCCAAGAGGGCCAAGGTCCTCGCCGGGGCAGGGAGCAACTGCACCACCGAGGCCGTCCAGCTGAGCAAGGACGCCGAGGACCTCGGGGCCGACGGGATACTCTCCATCTCCCCGTACTACGTGAAGCCCACCCAGGAGGGCATATACAGGCACTACAGCGCGATAGAGTCGGCCATCGACATACCAATCGTGGTGTACAACATCCCCGGGAGGACCGGCTCCAACATCAGCGTCGACACGATGCTGAGGCTAGCCGAGCTGGACGGGATCGTCGGCGTCAAGGAGGCGAGCGGCAACATGTCCCAGATCCAGAACATCATAGCCAGGAGGCCCGAGGGGTTCGAGGTCATCAGCGG
Source organism: Candidatus Methanomethylophilaceae archaeon (assembly GCA_944320485.1). Classification (GTDB taxonomy): domain Archaea; phylum Thermoplasmatota; class Thermoplasmata; order Methanomassiliicoccales; family Methanomethylophilaceae; genus Methanoprimaticola. The sequence goes on along the minus strand of CALUHQ010000074.1, from coordinate 32,913 downwards.
GGACGACAGCATAACCCTCGCCCTGATGGCCATGGGGGCGGACGGCGTGATATCCGTGACGTCCAACTGCTGCCCCGGCCTCGTGTCCGAGATGGTCAACAGCGCCCAGTCCGGGAAGTTCGACATCGCCAAGAGCATACACAACAAGCTCCTGCCCCTGTTCGGCGCCCTCTTCTGCGAGTCCAACCCCATACCCATCAAGTACGTCATGGGCAGGATGGGCTACGGTGACGGCTCCCCCAGGCTCCCGCTCACGCCCCTCTCCGACAACGGGAGGGCGGTCCTCGACCCGATCCTCGACGACCTGGGGATAGCATGACGCTCAAGGCGGGTACCCCCGCCGACGAAACCGCTTACGGGGCCTCCCGGAGGCCCCACTCCGAGAGGTGTTCTGAATGATCACTGTTATGAAGTTCGGCGGGACCAGCGTTGGCTCCGCCGAGGCCCTGAGCAGAGTGGCCGACATCGTGGCCAACAAGGAGGGCGAGAAGGTAGTCGTCGTGTCCGCCATGTCGGGCATCACGAACTTCCTGGTAAGCATCGTAGACAACCCGCAGACAGACGTGGAGAAGGCCGTCGACGAGTTCGCGCAGAAGCACCTCGCCACCGCCGCCCAGCTCTTCGACGGGGAGAACCTGGAGGAGTTCAGGAGGGAGTTCGAGTCGAGGCTCGCCGGACTCAGGAGCGCCATCCAGGCCGACAGGGACGACCCCGGCTACGCTGACGCGGTCGTGTCCCAGGGGGAGAGGTTCTCCTCCCTGATCCTGGCGTACCTGCTGAGGTCCAAGGGCCACCGCTCTGTGGCCATGACCTCCGAGGACGCCGGCATAGTCGCCGTCGGGCAGCCCATGTCCGGGTCCGCCGACCTTCTGAAGACCGCCACCGGCATGACCATGAGGGTCAGGCCGCTCCTGTCCATGGGCGTCATCCCCATCATCACCGGGTACTACGGGATCAACCCTGAGGGGAGGCCCCTGACGTTCGGCAGGGGAGGGTCCGACTACTCCGCCGCCGTCATAGCCAACGCCATCGACGCGGACATGCTGGAGATCTGGACCGACGTCGACGGTTTCATGTCCGCCGACCCCCGCATCATCCCCGACGCGGTGAAGATCGACGAGATGAACTTCGGGGAGGCCGCCGAGCTCGCCTACTTCGGCGCCAAGGTGCTGCACCCCCGGACCATCGAGCCCGTCAGGCTGAAGCACATCCCCCTGAAGGTCAAGAACTCCTTCAGGCCGGAGGAGCCCGGCACGCTGATCCACCACCTGAGGAAGTCCAAGAACGAGCTGCTCAGGTCCGTAGCGGCGAAGACCGACCTGTCCATCATCACCATCAGCTCGGCCGAGATCGCATACAGGCCCGCCATGGTAGCCAGGATCATCGAGAAGATCGCAGAGATCAACGTGATCATCTACTCGATCTCCACATCCCTGTCCACGGTGGCCTTCCTGGTCCACAACAACGACGTCAAGAACACCCTGAGGCAGCTCAACGGCCTCAGCGGCGGCGACATCGAGAGGATAGACGTGAAGAACAACGTCGCCCTGATCTGCGCCGTCGGTGACAACCTGCTGGACAAGTGCGGGGTCTCCGGCGACATCTTCTCCGCCGTCAAGGAAGCGGAGGCCAACGTGGAGATGATCTCGGAGGGTGCCTCCGACGTCTCGCTAAACTTCGTCGTCCCCATGAACAAGGTGGTCGAGGTCGTGAAACTTCTGCATGACAAGTACATAGGTGAGGTCCTATGATGAGGGAATTCGAGAGCAAGGACGGGATCATGATGATCGGCGGCAAATCCGCCGTCGAGATAGCCGACGAGTTCGGGACGCCCGTCTACGTCACAGACGAGCAGAGGCTGAGGGAGAACTACAGGCGCATCTACGGCGCGTTCTCCCGCTTCATGGACACCAAGATCCACTACGCGTGCAAGGCCAACACCAACCTGGCCATCCTGAAGGTCCTCGAGCAGGAGGGCTCCGGCATCGACGCCGTCTCCATAGGGGAGGTCATGAGCTGCCTGAAGGCCGGGTACACCCCCGACAGGATAATGTACACCGGGGTCAACGTCAGCGACGCGGAGCTCAAGGCGGTCTCCGACCTCGGGGTCATGATCAACCTTGACTCCATCTCCGAGATGGAGAGGCTGGCCAGGATCGCCCCCTGCACCGACGTGTCCTTCAGGGTCACCCCCGGCGTCGGGTCCGGCCACAGCGCCAAGGTCATCACGGGATCCAAGGGCGCGAAGTTCGGGATCCCCCTGGACGAGGTCATCAACACGTACGCCAGGGCCAAGGACCTGGGGTTCAACGTCAAGGGCATACACGCCCACATCGGGTCCGGGGGACAGTCCGTCGAGCCGTTCATGGACATGATGGAGGTCCTGATCGAGCTGGTCAACGAGATCAAGAGCATCGGCATCGACCTGGAGTTCATCGACATGGGCGGCGGCATCGGCGTGCCCTACAAGCCCCAGGAGGAGGAGATGGACGTGGAGGAGCTCGCCTCCAACCTCACCGCCATGATCGAGGAGGAGACCGACATCAAGACGCTCATCCTCGAGCCCGGCAGGTACATAGTCTGCGACACCACGGTCCTCCTGACCAGGGTCAACGACGTCAAGGACGCCGGCACCAAGAGGTACGTGGGCTGCGACGCGGGGTTCAACACCCTCATAAGGCCCGCCATGTACGACTCATACCACTACGTGGCCCTGGCCAACAAGTTCGGGAAGGCCTGCACGGACAAGTACGACGTCGTCGGACCCATCTGCGAGTCCGGAGACTACCTGGCCCACGACAGGGTCCTCCCCGACCCGGTGGAGGGCGACCTGGTGGCCGTCTACAACGCCGGCGCGTACGGGTTCTCCATGTCCAGCAACTACAACTCCCGCCCCCTGTGCGCGGAGGTCCTGGTGAACGACGGCAAGGCGGAGCTCATCCGCGAGGCCGAGACCGTCGAGGAGCAGTGGAGGCACCAGATCATCCCCGAGAGGCTCCTGAGATGAGGTTCTGGAAGTACCAGGGTCTCGGCAACGACTTCATCCTCATAGACGGGACGGAGGGCGGGGTCGTCATCGACCCCGGCTGGTGCGAGATTATGTGCGACCGCCACTTCGGCATCGGAGCGGACGGCGTGCTGTACGTCATGCCCGGAGAGGGCACCGACATAACCATGCGCATCATCAACGCCGACGGCAGCGAGGCCGAGATGTGCGGCAACGGGATCAGATGCGTCGCCAAGTACGCCTACGACAAGGACCTCGTGGACAGGGAGGTCTTCACCATCCACACCCTGGCCGGCGACCTCGAGGCCACCGTGTTCCCCGAGGACGGGGAGGTCCGCACGGTCAGGATCGACATGGGCGCCCCCATCCTCGACGGCAGGCAGGTCCCCGTTGACTTCGACGGCAGGTTCATCGACCAGCCCTTCGAGGCCGACGGCGTAAGCTTCAGGGCCAACGCCGTGTCCATGGGCAACCCCCACTTCATAACCTTCACCGAGATGGACGACGCCACCGTCGACAGGCTGGGGCCCATCCTGGAGTGCCACCCCTTCTTCCCCCGCAAGACCAACGTGGAGTTCTGCAGGGTGGAGGACGGCAAGATTTACATACGCGTGTACGAGAGGGGTGCGGCATGGACCCTCGCCTGCGGGACGGGGGCCTGCGCCACCACGACCGCGGCAGCGCTCAACGGACTCGTGCCGTTCGGCGAGCCCGTGGACGTGCACCTCCCGGGCGGCTGGCTCAGGATAACGGTGGACAAGGATCTCGGATACGTCCTCATGGAGGGGCCGGCGGAGCTGGTCTTCGAGGGCGAGACAGAGGTGATTTGAGATGACAACCTTCGAACAGGCAGACAGACTGAAACAGATCCCCCCGTACCTCTTCGTCAGGCTGGAGAAGCTCTCCGCCGAGAAGAGGGCCGCTGGATGGGACATGATCGACTTCGGGATCGGCGATCCCGACCTCCCCACCCCCGACTGCATCGTCGAGGAGCTCTGCAAGGAGGCGGGCGTCAACGACAACCAGAAGTACTCCTCGTCCCAGGGCGAGAAGGACCTCAGGAGGGCCGTGGCGGCCTGGTACAAGAAGAGGTTCAACGTCGACGTGGACCCGGACACCCAGGTGTGCATCACCATCGGCTCCAAGGAGGGCATCTTCAACATCGCCCAGGCCTTCGTGAACGCCGGGGAGACCATCATCGCCCCCTCGCCCGGGTACCCCGTGTACTCCGGCGCGGCCACGATCTTCAACGAGGCCAAGTGCGTCAAGGTCCCCCTGAGGGCCGAGAAGAACTGGCTGCTCGACGTGGACGAGTGCCCCAAGGGCGCCAGGCTGCTCTACCTCAACTACCCCAACAACCCCACCGGCGCCACCTGCGACCTGGACTACCTGAAGAAGGTCTACGCATGGTGCCAGGAGAACAAGACCATCCTGTGCTTCGACGCCGCCTACTCCGAGATGTGCTACGACGGCTACCAGGCCCCGTCCATCCTGCAGGTCGGCCCCGACGCCATCGAGTTCGGGTCGTTCTCCAAGACGTTCAACATGACCGGGTTCAGGCTCGGATACGCCGTCGGACACCCCGACCTCATCGCCGGGCTGACCAAGTGCAAGGGCCAGACCGATTCTGGAGCCCCCATCTTCATCCAGAAGGCCGGCATCAAGGCTCTGGAGCTCTACGGCGATGACGGGAAGCTGCCCAAGGTCATAGCCGACAACATGGCGATCTACGCCGAGAGGAGGAAGGTGCTCGTCGAGGGCCTCAGGAAGCTCGGGTACGACGTCGTGATGCCCAAGGGCACGTTCTACGTCTGGTTCAACTGCGGCAAGTCGTCCGCCGAGTTCACCCAGGAGATGATCGACCTGGGAGTCATCGTGACACCCGGATCCGGGTTCGGCGAGAGCGCGGAGGGCTACATCAGAATGACCGTGACCGAGCCCGTCGAGCGCATCAAGATCGCGCTCGAGAGGATGGAGCGCGGTTCCTACCAGTGAACCTCCTGGGCCGTTCCCCTTCCAGGGGACGGTCCTCCCAAACCCCCCTTTCCATTCCCCCTGGCCGGGGGCAGTGTTTTTATATTGATATCGTGGAGCACGCTCCAGTGATTCACATGGCTAGCGAATCCATCAGATAATACGTGGCCGAGCTCATCGGGACCATGGTCCTCACCATGGTCGGATGCGGCGTGGCGGTCGTCGTGGGATGCTCGACCCCCGCAGGGGTCGTTGGCACCGCACTCGCCTTCGGCCTGTCCGTGGTGGCCATGGCGTACTGCATCGGACGCGTGTCCGGATGCCACATCAACCCCGCTATCACCATCGGAATGTACGTTGACAAGAGAATCGACACCAGGGATGCCGTCGGATACATCGTCTTCCAGTTCATCGGCGGTATCATCGGGGCGGTCCTGCTCTGGGCCATCCTCAGCCAGACCGGGGACTGGAGCACTGCGGTCGGACTCGGACAGAACGGATACGGCGAGGCCTCGGCCTCGGACATCACCGTCGCCGGCGCACTGATCGTCGAGATCCTGATGACCTTCATCTTCGTCCTCGCAGCTCTGGGAGTGACCTCCACCAAGGCAACATCCGCTCAGGCCGGACTCATCATCGGTCTCACCCTGGTCCTGGTCCACCTCATGGCCATCGGACTCACGGGAACGTCCGTCAACCCCGCCAGGTCCTTCGGACCCGCACTCATGATGCTCGTCGAGGGAAGCTCCCTTGCCATCGAGCAGGTGTGGCTGTTCATCATCGCCCCTGTCATCGGTGCCATCATCGCGGGACTCGTCTGGAAGTTCCTCAAGCCCGCCGACGAGCCCGAGGATGCCTGAACCCAAACGCCCCCTCCGGGTGCCCATTCCCCTCCCCTTCTCTATAAGACCGCTGACCCTGCATCCATGCTCATCCGCGGTCGACTTCCTATGATCGTTCGCATGCGGACTCCCGCCCGCCCCGCGGTTCGACATTCATACGCGACATAATCGTAATCTGAAGTGCCAGACGTTGACAACACCCTTGTTTCTCCTGGAGTCTGATGACGTCCCGAAGGATTGGGATCGCAATGTGCCAGCATGTCAGATGATGGGATCCTGTCCCATACTCTTGACCGATCCGCCGTTCGGCGTTTTCGGCCACCCCCCGATTCCGGTTAAATATCCCATCGGACATGGTCAATCGGAGGAATCCCAATGGTCACCAAAACCCTTGAAGACATACCAGGAGTAGGACCAGCCATAGCAGAAAAACTCCGTGAAGCAGGATACAACGAGCTGATGGCCATTGCAGTAGCTTCCCCCAAGGAACTCGCTGAGACGTGCGAGATCGGGGAGAAGAAGGCAATGGACATCATCGAGGGTGCCAAGCTTTGCGCGGACATTGGCGGTTTCGAGACAGGAGAGGACATCCTAGAGAGGAGGAAGACGGTCACAAAGCTCACGACGGGATCCAAGGCGTTCGATGAGCTTCTCGCAGGCGGACTGGAGAGCCAGTCCATCGTGGAGTTCTTCGGAGAGTTCGGAAGCTGCAAGACACAGGTCTGCTTCCAGCTGGCGGTGAACGCCACCCTGCCCGAGGAGAGGGGCGGTCTCGACTCCGATGTCATCATCATAGACTCAGAGAACACGTTCAGGCCCGAGAGGATCATCCAGATGGCCAACTACCTCGGGGTGGACCCCGACGAGACCCTCAGGAGAATCCATGTCGCGAGGGCGTTCAACTCCCAGCACCAGGTGCTCCTCGTGGACAAGGCCATGGAGCTCGCCCAGACCACCAAGATCAGACTGCTCATCGTCGACTCCCTGACATCCCACTTCAGGGCCGAGTACGTGGGCAGGGGGGCACTGGCCGAGAGGCAGCAGATCCTCAACCGTCACATGCACGACCTGCTCAACTTCGCAACGGTCAACAACGCGGTCATCGCCGTCACGAACCAGGTCGCGGCGAAGCCCGATGCGTTCTTCGGCGACCCCACGAGGCCCATCGGAGGGCACATCGTCGGACACACGGCGACGTTCCGCATCTATCTGAGGAAGGGAAAGGCCGGCAAGAGGATCGCCAGGCTCATCGACTCCCCCAACCTGCCGGAGGGCGAGGCCGTCTTCATGGTCACCGAAGACGGCATAAAGGATTGAAACTTTAACCGGGGGCGTGACCCCCCAATTCTTCTTCGAACTGTCCGGTGAATCCAAGGACATGCCGCTGGCCGAGGCCATCAGATGCCTGGAGGCCGAGACCGACTCGTTCGAGGTCGTGAAGACAGGCCCCGGATATATGGTGGCCTCCTTCGACGAGCGTTTCCTCGACCCTGTCGCCGACCGCATAGCCCTGACCCACAGCATCGGCCGCTACCTCGGGGAGTACACCCCGGACGACGTGTCCGGATTGGAGAAGACAATCCTCCCCCAGGGGACTTTCGCGGTCCGTGCCAAGAGGTTCGAGGGGATGATGAAGGACGTGGACTCACAGGGACTCATCAGGAGGATCGGCGGGATACTCTCCAGGAACAACGATGTGAACCTCCGCGAACCGGATACCGTCGTCAGGATGCAGATGTGCGACGCCGTCCATCTCTACATAGAGCAGCGGGTCACCGACACGGACCTTCTGGAGAAGAGGAAGGTCGGCGAGAGGCCGTTCTTCTCCCCCATATCCCTGCACCCGAAGTTCGCCAGGGCGCTCATAAACCTGACCGGCGTGAAACGCGGCGGCACGGTACTGGACCCGTTCTGCGGCACCGGCGGCATCGTCATCGAGGCTGCCGAGATGGGCATGAGGGCCATGGCATCCGACTTCGACGAGGAGATGGTCATAGGCTGCCAGGAGAACATGGACTTCTACGGACTGGAACTGGCGGACTTCGACACCGTGGATATCGGGGAGATCGGAGAGAGGTTCCATGAGATTGATGCCGTCTGCACCGACCCCCCTTACGGGAGATCGACGAAGACCGGGGGCGAGAACATCGACCACATCTACGCCAGGGCCGGGGAATCGATCCCGAAGTCCCTGCGCCAAGGGGCCAGGGCGGGGATTGTCCTTCCCCACCATGTGGACTTCGACACCATGACCCTTGAGAACGTCTACCTCCAGAGGGTCCACGGATCGCTCTCGAGGCACTACCACATCTTCAGGAACTCGGTCTGAGAGCTCGTCGGTGACGTCCTCCCATTTCGTGACGACGGGGTCCCACCCGTCGTAGTACGCACGGAAGGAACTGTAGATGGAGTTGAAGTCCTTCGTCTTCATCCTGTAGAAGCGTCCCCCTGTGCTGATCTCCGCTATGTAGCTGGGACGCAGGATCATCCCGGGATTCCACAGGGACGTCTGGATGAACTCGTCCCCGTCCAGGTCCTTGGACAGGACGATGAACTCCGTGTCCCTGGACGTGACGGCGGCCAGGGCGCTGCCTATCTGCTCCCAGTCTTCCACGGGAACCGCGTCCTCGGAGTCGGTCATCAGATAGAACATCCGGGACACGATTGTCATCGTGCTTATTATCGTTCACCACATTGAATCGGATTCCGACTTACGTGCATGCGCGTGCGCGCCCGCGTGTTATCTTTTTATATTGTACCAACATAGTCATCGCTGATGCCAAGATGGCATAGATAACGCCGGATTCACGATCGTGATCCGATATCCGGCGCTCAAACTCGGTGTGATCGGTTATGACGGTTAAGCAGTACCTCCTCGACAGGATCTCCGAAGGAACACTCCATGTCGCCCTCCTCGACCCGGACAAGCAGCCCGCGGCACAGGCAGGCGAGCTTGCGAAACGCATGAAGGAGGCGGGGACCGACGCGGTCTTCATCGGCGGATCCACAGGGGTTACCAGCCAGAACCTCTCCGACACGGCGAAGGCCATCAAGGAGATGTCGGGTCTCCCCACGATACACTTCCCCGGCAACGCCGAGGCGCTTTCCGCAGATGTGGATGCGCTCCTGTTCATGAGCATGATGAACAGCACCGATGTGAAGTGGCTGATGGGGGCCCAGGTCTACGCCGCCCCCTTCATCAAGAAGCTCGGCATCGAGACCATCCCGATGGGATACATCATCGTAGAGCCCGGCATGAAGGTTGGGGAGGTCGGGAAGGCCAAGCCCATCAAGCACGAGGAGGTCGAAAAGGCCGTCGCCTACGCAATCGCATGCGAGATGTACGGCATGGAGCTCGTCTACCTCGAGGCCGGATCCGGAGCGGACCGCCCGGTGCCCCCCGAGATGATCTCCGCCGTGAAGAAGGCCGTATCGATTCCCCTGATCGTCGGAGGCGGCATCAGGACCCCCGAGGCGGCCGAGGCCGCCAGGAAGGCCGGTGCGGACATCATCGTCACCGGGACCCTCATAGAGCAGTGCGACGACGACACCAAGCTCAGGGCGGTCGTCAAGGCATCGAAGGGGGTCATGGAATGAGCTACGACTACGACGAGAGGCCGTCCTACAACACCCCCGTCTCCCCCAGGGCTCCCATGTGGCTCACCCCCGAGGAGAGGGCCGCCGGGATCCACAAGGACCTGAAGATCGCCGCCAGGAGGTTCCTCTGCCCCAACTGCGGGAAGGAGTTCAGCCTCTTCCAGTCGAGGGCCGTGGCCTGCAAGGCATGCCCCCAGGCGAACCAGAACTGCCCCTACGTCAGGTGCCCCTACTGCGACTCCGAGTTCCCCCTGAGGGGATTCGTGGTCCCCGACAACAAGGAGGACCAGGTCCACATGTCCGCCTACGCGGACAAGGTCTTCAACAAGTGGCAGGACTCCTACGGCAACAACCGCAGGTGACCCTCACCTCTTCTGGATGCAAAGCATCTGAGGGTGCCTGTTGAGAATTGCTGCGACATCCATCGGCCTAGGCCTGGCCCTGTGCATGGACCCTCCGTTCTCGGGGTCGTACGCCATGACAGCGTCCACGGCCTGCCTGCAGACCTCCGCCATGGAGCGCGAGCCGTCCATGAGGTCCCTTGCCAGCGCCACCGCATCGGCAGCCGCCCTGGTCTGGGCCATGTCGAAGAACCCGGCAACGGGGACGTTGACCTTGTACTCCCCGATCTCGACCGTCCTGATGCCCTGCGCGGTCACACTGACCTCCTTCCTGCCCTTCTCGTAGACGATGTTCTTGGATACAGGATATCTGACGGCGGGCTTGTCGTACGGACATCCTCCAGAGATCCTCTGGACATCGGCGCGACGGATGCGGAACCCGCCCATGACCAGGACGTTGTCGGCGGCCTCCGCCGCCGAACGGTCGCCGCTGACCATCAGGACCGAGATTCCCGCGGCACCCATCGCACCCGCCACCTTTGACAGGGGGACGAAGTCATCATCCTCGGCCAGGTACGCGCATCTGATGTAGCAGGGGCTGGAGTACTCCTCGTCGAGTATGATCAGCCCCGAGCCCGTCTCCACCGCCTCCGATACGGAGACGGCCTCCGAGACCGGCGCAGGGACCGATGCGGACTGCAAGGACGTCTCACCCCCGATCGCGGCGGACACGTCCACCGAGTCAGACGGACGACCGTCCTCTGACATCACATAGGCGGCATCCGGCAGTGACACGACGTACTCCCTGCCGTCTCCCGGGATGTGGTTGTATGCGCCTGCGAACACCGCATCCGCGAGGACCGACTTGCCGCACCTGCTCCTCCCTGTGACGACCGTGAATCCTGAGGGCAGGCCCATGCCCTCGATCGGCTCGCCGTTGGGGACCTCGATGCTGACCTTCAGGGAGTCATCGCAGTCGAACGGCACTGCGTCGACCGCGGGGGCCAGGTCGTCGTCCCTCCTCGGAAGTATGGACCCTGTGGCGACGAACGCGGCGAGACCCATGCCAGGCAGCACAGACCTTATGTGGTCCGCGTTCTCCGAGGTCTGGATGTGGTTGTACAGCTTGGACGCCTTGTAGGCCCTGAAGAACATGGATTCGGAGACGACCCTCGCGATCCTGCTGTAGATCAGCTCCTCGGTCGCCTGCGCGTTGACCTTCCCTCCGGACGACGGCAGGTCAGCTGTGAAGGAGACCTCCACGAAATGCTGCGTCACCGCCACGCTGCCGCGCTCCAGGATCTCCTGTCCGGGGCGTGGGATGTAAATCTCCCCTCCGTCTGTCCTCGGTATCGGGGAGCGGGCATGCGTCCTGGCCGACTCCCAGAAACGCCTGACGATCAGGTCCCTGAGGGCGATCTCCCGGGAACGGTTGGAATACGTGTCCTCCGGGAACCCGGCGGCTCTCATCGGGACCCTCACGCGCATGCGGGAGTGCCCCGCCCTGTCGTTCTGGACCTCGTCCACCAGGAGCTCGAAGTCCTCGAGCTGGAAGTTGTTGGTTATGCCCTTGTACTTGGCGAAGGGCTTCCCGTCCGCGTTGCGGAGGGTCTTGCGCAGAACCTCTTCCGTCGCCATCGTCTAATCTCCATGAGCTTGGCGTCGATCCTGGGATCGGAGACCGTTCTGACCGGACCCTCCCCGACCATCTCGCGGATGACGACCTCCATTACAAGCCACACGACCATCCTCCTGCGGAAACAGCCCGTGGCCGAGAAACCCGCCCTGCCGACCGACCCGTGCATGTGCAGAAGCGGCACACCGTCATCGTCCGGGAACACCGTGCCCGTCCCCGTGAGCTCGCACGGCTCGTCTATGGTCACGATGAGCGGGACTATCCTGTCCCCGACCGGCACTGACGGACCGGAGACGAACTCGGAACCGGCATCCACCCCGCCGACCGCGGTGACGGTCGCGTTGCGTATGCCGTTCTCCAAGCAGAAACTCTCCACGGCCTCGTGGAGGACCTCGCCGTCCTCCAGGCGCAGGACGAACACCCTGCCGTCCCTGAGCTCGGCGGACCTCATGTCCGGGCCTCAGCGCCACCTGCTGTACCTGTCCAGCAGCTTGCAGATCCTGTCGAACTCGTCCTTGGTCAGGTCGCCGGAGTCCAGAAAAGTCTTCACGAAGTCCTTCGCGTCCTTGGTGGAGACGCGGGATGCCTTGGCGATGACGGATGCCAGGAACGAGGATGCCTTCGAGGGGTCCATGGCCGATGTCTCGAGGATCTCGTTCATGTCGTACTTGAACGGGTTGATCCTGTGTGTGTTCAGCATCGCCTGTCTCTTGGTGGACTCCTTGGTCCTCTGCTGCTTGTTCTTCTTGGCACCCTTGTCGTTGTACTGTCCCGAACCGGTCTGAGGGCGGTGGACAACGACCTTGTTCTTCTTCACTTCACCAGGCACGAGTATTACTCCGTTGAGCGTCGAATCGACAAAGAGTATTTAAATGAATCGCGCACGCGCATTATAGGTCCTCCAAGGGTAATTTAATCGGTTCGCCGTTCGCTCCCCATGGACCAGTCAGCCGTCCCGAACATCGCCGACCTCGACATGATGAGTCTGAAGAGGTTCGTCAAGGGACTGTACTTCGCACTCCTGCTGCTCACCGTCGCCCTGACGGCCATCGGGATATACCTGGGATACGTCGAGTCCCTGATACTGACGCTCCCGATCATCGTCATAATGTGCATGACCATCTTCACCGACAGGAAGTCCGTGCACATCCCGCCGTTCCTGATTATGATGCTGATGGGCACGTTCTACCTGTCCCTGCTCGGGAGGGTCCTCTCCGACCAGGACATGGCCGGAGCCAACGTCATCGACGTCCTGTCCAGCTTCCTGGTGGGGGTGAACTTCGGCATCCTGGGGCTGATCCTCGTCTACATGCTGCTGAAGTCCATGCCGAAGGTCAAGGGCGAGAACCCGACGATGGTGTCGTACTTCGTTCTGGCTTCCACGCTCTCGCTGTTCACCCTCATGAAGATGCTCCAGTACTACATCGCCCAGGTCTGGGACGACATGGCGGACGTCGAGATGGCGGGGATGATGGAGGAGGGCATCCTGGCCATGGTCGGGTCCCTGCTGGTCTGCGCCCTCTACCACATGGACGAGAGGAGCAACATCTTCACCCGCTCCCTGAACATGTTCCTGGAGATCAACTCCGAGTACCTCGGCATCGCAGAGAGGGAGAGGGAGGACATCGAGAACATGATCAGGTTCGGGGAGTCCGAGAGGCTGGAGTTCAAGTCCACCGTCCGCAGGAACCTGGAGACCGGGGAGAACGACAAGAGGATGGAGAAGGCCGTCCTGAAGACCATGGTGGCCTTCCTGAACGCGGACGGAGGCAACCTGCTGATAGGCGTGAAGGACGACGGCGAGATCATCGGGGCCGACGTGGACTCCTTCGACAACAAGGACAAGATGGGGCTGCACCTGACCAACCTCATATCCAGCCAGATCGGCAAGGGCTTCCTGCCGTACATCACGGTGAGCATGGTCGACTTCGACGACAGGACGGTCGTCCGCGTCAGATGCGAGGCGTGCCCGGAACCCGTGTTCCTCAAGGACGGGAAGGTCGAGATATTCTACGCCCGCATGGGGCCCCAGACCGTGGAACTGACCGGCATGGCGCTGATCGACTACATCGACAACCGCAGGAAGAAGACCCGGAAGCTCAAGAAGGCCCTGAACGAGACCAAGAAGCTCCAGCCGAGGAACGGCAGAGAGGATTAAGGGGTTTCAAAGGGATTTGAGGCCGGATCACTCCTCCTCTTCCTTCATCAGGTGCAGGGCCTTCTTGGCCTTGGACAGGGACCTGGATATGAGAAGGGTCATGATGACGGCGATGATCGTGACGATGACCGCATAGACGGTCATGCCGACCACATCGTCCTCTGTTCCGAAAACGGCCTTGATGGCCGCCTTGATCGTGTCGTTCCATGCCAGCGCGGCAACGAGACCGAAGGCTGCCGTGATGAGCGACGCGAAGGTCTCGAGGAGCTGCACCTTGAACTCGTCGGATTTCGCAGACATGAAGTGAAATCCAACTTCCGCCATAGATAATGGTTATGGTGCGGGAGAAGGGATTCGAACCCTTGAACCACTGAGGACGGGATCTTAAGTCCCGCGCCTTTGGCCAGCTCGGCCACTCCCGCCTGGGCACCGTATGCCGCTACCTGACTTAAAAACCGAACTTCGGGATTAAATACGCACATCCTGATTAGCCTGGCATGTCCTACAGGATCCCCTCGGAGGACGAGGTCGCCAAGGCGATAGAGAACGTCCTGGTCCGCACGCCGCACATACGCTCCCAGAGGGCGCTGTGCGAGGCCGTGTCCGCGGAGCTCATGTGCCAGGACACCGACTACCGCATCGGGGCGGAGAGGATCAGGAGGATAGGCATCTCCAGGCAGCTGTTCAACCTGGACATGAGCTACGCCGACGCAGGCAGACCCGCCGGGAAGTGGTGCCCGGTCTGCGGTTCCATCCTGCTGTCGGTGAGGAACAGGACCCTGGACGGCGACACGGTGGAGCTCCTGCGCAAGTGCAAGGTGTGCGGCTACGCCGCGAAGGGCAACAGGTCCAAGCCTGCGAGATACGGAATCGAGAGGAGGATGTGACATGGACAAGTCCGAGAGGGCGAGGATGCTCAACGAGGCCGAGAGGATGCTCAACGAGGCGGCCGACCTCATGGACGCGGCCCTGCGCATGTCCGGCATCGAGCAGAGGTCCGGCGGAGATTCCGAAACCATCAGGCGCATCGCGTCCGACCCGTCCTACGGCGGCAGCCTCAGGAACCTGGCCCTGGACCTGGAGAGGCTGGAGGACCACCCCGGGTGGTCACAGCCGCTGGTGTCCCCGAAGAACCTGTTCGACGGCAAAGGTTTTTGACAGACGACCGTGATAGTCGCGCCCAGTGCTCACATGAAGATCTGGGAGTTCGCGAAAGTCAACGGTTCGTCGATCAAGGTGGACAGCTGGATGTCCGACACCATGGGCCTCGTGGACGGAGGGTGCGTGTACAGCACGCTTTTCAAGCACCCCCCGGCGGGACCCAAGGACTACGAGATCATACTCTCGGTCTTCCCCCAGGAGAACTACCGCACCCTGACGCACATCACGATGTACCTGGACGACGTCCCGGGATCCAGCGCGCAGGCGGCGAACTTCCTGGCCTCCAAAGAGATCAACATCCTCAACTCCATATCCCTCAACGGCATCTCCGACACGGTCATCGTGTGGAAGCTCATGGCCGACATGAACTTCGCCGGAGAGGGCGAGATGCTCAGGGAGGAGTTCGAATCCCTCAAAGCGAAGGACGATCCCTCCGTGTCCAAGATCAGGAGGATCGACTTCAAGCCGGCCGAGATAGGCAGGCTGTTCAAGGGGGAGCACAACCCCAACGGCAAGACCGAGATCAGAAGGGGGTACCCCTCCAACATCAAGAACGGCTGCTTCGACGTGGCCGACCAGTACGGCGACATCCTCAAGGGAATCGACGGCAAGAACGTCCTCATCACCATGGATGCGGACTCGTGGATCCTGTCGATAACGTTCTTCAAGCCGGACACCCGCCTCGTGAAGGTCGGGATGGAGATCCCGGACTGCCCCGGCAGCATAACACAGGCCCTCAGCGTCATCGCTGATTGGAACGTCAACCTGATCTCAGTGTTCAGCAAGGTCAAGATCTGCTACGAGACCATGTACCTCGAGCTGGTCATGGACATCGGCAAGAGCGACAAGTCCTTCCGCGAGATCTGCGACACGATGCCCGGAGCCATGGACAAGCTCAACGGCGTGTTCCTGGTGAAGGAGCTCACCGAGCTCAGCTGACATGAGGCTTCCACGCACCTCCAGGCCGCCGTGCGCCCCTCTGGCCGAGCTGCGTCTGGGGATGGGGGACTACGTGGCGGGCGGCGCATGCAGCCTGCCGTTCCTTGACCTCGACGGTGCCAGGCACCGGAGGCCCCTGGTCTTCGGCGAAGTGACGGACGACCTATCCGGATACCCCGACCTGGCCGCCGAGATGTTCTCCGGAAGGCAGAACGACCCGTCGGAATGGGCTGTGATGTGGAAGGAGATCGGGGCGGACGGCGTCTGGATCGACCTCAAGGGCGACGATACCGGACTGGTGGAGGGGATCGCATCCCGCACCAGGCTCCCGATTGCCGTCACGGCGGACGACGACATCCTGGCGGACCTGTCGCGTCTGGAGACCGGCACCATGATCCTGGTCCCCCGCGGAGATGCCTATGATGGGCCGGTGGGCGGACATGCCGTCGCGATACGCGGACGCACGGCGGACGAGATCGCGGACAGATGTTCCGAAGCGGAGGCATCCGGCATAGAGCGCATAGTGATCGATGTCAACAGCTCCCCCGTGGGGGCAGGGCTCCCGGAGAGCATGTCCCTTGCGAAGAAGATACGTCGCAGGGCCCTCTCCGGTGAGGAGGCCCTGAGGCATCCGACCATGGGGAACGTCACCGGATGCTGGAAACGCGGATTCGAGGATGCACGGGCCGCGTCGATGTGGGAGGCCGAGGCCGCTCTGGCGGCAATGATGTCCGGGACCGACATCCTGGTGGTCAGGGGGCCGGGTGCCGCCGACATGGCCCGGGTGTACGGCGAGGAACTGGCGGACCTGTGATACCATGGATTCGGAGATAGACGGCATTGACGTGCGTGCGGACGGTCCCCGCTTCGGGCTCTCCGTCACTGACGCCCTCGGAGGGGCGTACGCCTCGGCCCGCATCTCGGAGATCCGCGGGATCGCGGAGGAGTGCCCTCATCTCGGATTCGTGTGCGTGAGGGACGACGCCCGCGATGCCGACCTATTCTGCGAGACAGCCGGCATCGCATCGTCCTCGGATCTGGGGATCGTCCTGGAATCGCACGACGCCTCGAACATCCTGAGGGCTGCGTCTGGTTTAGACGGACACGTCCCCCTGATAAGGATCCTCGACGGGGGATTGGAGGACTCGGCCATGGTCGCCGCGATGCTCGGCACACCCCTGGCGGTCCCCGGTGACGACGTGCAGTCCCTGATGGACAACGCGGAGGCGGCGGAGTCCATGGGGGCCGAGGTCGTACTCGACCCCGCCGTCGCCAACATGAAGGGCTGCCTGGAGATGAGCACCGACATCCACCGCCTCTGGTCCGAGCACGGCATCCCACTGGCAGGACGTCCGCTGATGGTCCGCGCATGGTCCGGGGAGTACGCCCTGGCGGTAGCATCCGTGTCGGTCATGTGCCACGGCGACCTCGTCATCCTGGACGACCTGGACCCGGAGGCCTGCCGTGTGCTCGATGCGCTCATGTCCTCGGTCGACCGTAATGATTCATAAACCTGGAATCACGTCCGAACCTTGATGTTCATCTCGAGGTTCTACAGGATCGACACCGTCACGATACCCGGTATGCTGCTTTCGGTCGTGGAGCTGTCATCCGAAGACGGATACGGCGTCAACGAGACGGAGGTCTCGAACACGATCCACGGCGACAGGGATTCCCTTGACGCCATAATGTTCACGTGCATGGACGGGGACGTGCTCGGGATCGGGGGGCTGCACAAGCTCATCAGGACCTTCCGCCCGCCTCACATGACCGTGGTCCTCAGGACCGATGGGATGCACCCCGACGTCCTCGACGACCTCGTCGGCGCCGGATACGTGGACCATGTCCTGTTCTCCTTCGACGGCCCGCTGACCGACGAGCAGAGGACCTCGATAGATGTGGCCCGCGAAGGCGACTGCGTCTTCTCCGCGGAGATAATGACCGACCCGGACGTGATGGATGCCAAGGGCGTGGCGGCTGTGAGCGACGAGCTCAGGGGCGCCCGCATGATATCCTTGAGAAGAAGAACGTCCGGGAAGCGCTTCAGCAAGAACGAGATGGCCTCCATGGCCAAGTCTCTGAAGGGGCTGGCCAAGGAGGTCAGGGTTTCATGATCGCCTGCTGAAGTTGGCGAGCTTTGCGGCCGACGCCGGGGACAGGGCGCGGCTGCTCTCGTTGATGTACATGGCCTGGACGTCGACCTCCTTCTTGAAGCGGTCGATGACCTTGGGGTCCTTGGCGAAGATGCCCGCGGAGAGCCCGCATTCCGTGTTCTCCAGCTCCTCGAACGCCGCGTCGAGCGTATCGACGACCTTGATGTTCAGGATAGGTAGCCCCGAGTCCATGTAGCTGAGGTCGTTCTCGTCATCGAGGCCGGACATCACGACCGGTGCGACGTAGGCTCCTGCGGGGACGTCCATCGGCGTCGGGGCCTTCGAGATCACGTAAGCCATGTTCTCCAGGACCGTGCTCTGGAAACGCTTGGCCGCTTCGTCGTTGATGATCGGTCCCGTGAATGTGACGTCGTCCACCGGATCCCCCACGCGGAGGTCCTTCATGATCTCCGAGATCGCTTCCATCAGGCGCTTCTGGTCGTCCGCGGTCACGATGACCTTGGAGCATGAGTAGAGGCGCTGTCCGCTGTAGGAGAACGCCGACTCCACGATGGCCTTGGCGGCGGCCTTCATGTCCGAGGGCCTGTAGACGATCGCCGGGTTCATGCCCTTGATCTCGTTGATGAACTTCAGATCGTCGTCCACCTGAAGGAACATCAGGTCCTCCAGCCTCTCCCCGGAACCGGTGGCCGCGATTCCGAGGACGCGCATGTCGTTCGCGAGGTTCTCGGTCGACTGTTCGTTCCTGTCGACCACCAGGGCGAGGACGCCTCCGGGGAGACCGTAGCGCTCCATGGCCTCGTAGAACGAGTACGCCGGCATGGGGCATGTGTTGGACGGGTTCATGACGACGGTGTTACCGGCCACGAGAGCGGCGATGGCGAACGCTATCGGGGACGCCATCGGCGAGTTGTGGGCTGATATGATCGCCCACACGCCGACGGGACTGCCTCTGAACGTCTTCGCCTCCTCCAGTATCCCCTCGACGGCTGCGATGAGGGAGTCCACCTCCTGGAGCGCGTCCTGACGCACCATCCCCGTGCTGACGGTGACCATGGCCGCATAGTACAGCCTCCTGGCCTTCAGGAGAGCCAGGTACTTCTCGAAGTACGCCGCGCGCTCGGCCACCGGGACCTTGGACCATTCGTCGTAGGCCTTGAGGGTGGCCTCGACCGCCGCCTCCATAATGCCCTCCTCGGGTTCCTGGAAGATCCCGTAGCGAATCGAGTCGTCTATGGGACTGTGGATGGTGAACTCCACTCCCGACGCGACCTTCAACCCGCCGTAATAGCTGGGATAGTCCCTCTTCTCAGCCGAGAGGAACTGGTCGATAGCCTTCTCGAACTCCCTGCCCTCTTCGGTGGTCTGCAAATCTGGATAGTCTGCCATGATGGTGGCGTATCCGAGCGACCGATAATGAATCTACCGCGAAAACATCGATGGAACAAGGCAGGATGATGAGATGGTGGACCCGGCCGGATTTGAACCGGCGACCTCCGCCGTGTGAAGGCGACGTCATAACCCCTAGACCACGAGTCCGATGGGACCCACGATTGCTAGCATGTATTTAATATATATCGTTAGAAGGACACCCCACCGAACACCCCGCAGAATGGAGGAAACGAAACAAAGTATCCTGCTTGGCATTCGGTGGATGTATAATCCAACCATGAGACCATCATATATAATACTTTTCAAAAAGCACATCTCCGCACCGGGTATGCGACGGTTTCTGTGCATGGTGGGCCCAGCCGGATTCGAACCGGCGACCTCCGCCTTGTAAGGGCGACGTCATAACCCCTAGACCATGGGCCCTTAGCCGCGAGAATGGACTCTAGTATAAAAATGGTTTCGTATAGCCTGCGCTCTTAAATACCAAGACGTCATTGGCGGTGGCACTGCGATTGTAGTCCAGCGGTTAGGACGGGAGCTTCCCAAGCTTCTGACCCGGGTTCGATTCCCGGCAATCGCACCATCTTGTTATCCAATGATTGTGACTCGCATCGGGCCCCATCGTGATCTTGTGAAAAAGAGGCCCGTGAGGGCCTAAGATGTTTCTGAAATCAGTCCTCGGATCTTATCCTGATGGACCTCTCCACGGGGATTACGAATATCCTGCCGTCGCCGGGGTTTCCCGTCTCTGCGACCCTCCTTATCGTTTCGATGACGCGGTCCACATCCGAATCCTCCACGACGGACTCGATCTTCACCTTCTCTATCTCGTCGACGACGAACTCCCCGACCCTGTTGGTGAACCTGAGACCCATCTGCTCCCCGCGACCGGTGACGTGCGTGATCGTCATGCCGTTGATGCCGATGTCCCTCATGGCATCCTTGACGCACTGCAGACGTTCGGGCCTTATCACGGCCATTACCATCTTCATTCAACCACCTCACATGACATAGGACGACTCTCCGTGCTCTATCACATCGGCGCCGATCATCTGCTCGCTCTCGCTCAGGGCGGCTCCCTTGCCGGTGAGCCTCTTAGAGACCATGTCCAGCACCTTCATCAGGACGAAGGAGACGACGAAGCAGTACACGAGCGTGACCGCGACGCTGACCAGCTGTCCGGCCAGAAGCTCCCATCCTCCCTCGATGAGTCCGCCCATGCCGACCCAGCTGTACTGGGACACGGAGAACAGCCCGACGGCTATGGCTCCCCAGACCCCTCCGAGGCCGTGCACACCCATCACATCCAGGGCGTCGTCGACATCCTTCCTGCCCCTCATGAAGATGATCCCTCCATAACAGACACAGGCCGCGACCGCTCCGATGACGGCCGCCGCCCAGGGGTCGACGAACCCGCAACCGGGCGTCACTCCGACCAGTCCGGACAGGACCCCGGCGCACAGACCGGTGACGTTGACCCTGCCCACGTGGAGGTACTGGAGGAACATCCAGACGATGGTGGATGTGCATGAGGCAAGGAACGTGTTGACCGCAGCGAGTATGACGATCTCGTCGAAAGCCCCTTCAGACCCGCAGTTGAACCCGAACCATCCCAACCACAGGAGGAAGCATCCTATGAACATCAGCGGGACGTTGTGGGACCTTCCCTTGGAGATCTTGTCGCTCCTCCTGCCGATGGCCATGGCAGCGGCCACACCGGTGATTCCGGAGCAGATATGGACCGCCGTACCTCCGGCGAAGTCCTGGCTGGGTATCCCGAGGTTCTCCAGGTCCACCTGGAAGAATCCACCTCCCCACACCATGTGGGCCATCGGCGCGTACACCAGGATGGACCACAGTGCCAGGAACAGCATCATGACAGGGTATCTGACCCTCTCGGCGGTCGCACCGAACACGATGCACGACGTCACCACGGCGAACATGCCCTGGAACATCATGAACGCGAACGTGGGTATGCTGCCGTTCCCTTCGGACACCGACAGGCCTCCTCCGAACACCGCGTCGAGGCCGCCTACGAACGGTCCGTCCCCGGTCAGTGCCAGGGAGTAACCGACGGCCCACCATATGAATCCCACCAACGCCATGACCCCGATGCACTGGGCCATCATGGAGGTCATGCTCTGCTTCCTCAGCATGCCCCCGTAGAACAGGGCGATGGCGGGCGCCATCATCATGACGAGAAGCATGCAGACGAACATGAACAGCGTCGAACCCGCGTCCACGGATTCGCCGTCGAAAGCCGCCGACGCCTCCGGGATGATCAGCACGGATGCGAAAAGGAGGACAATCGCACCCAGTGCCGCCATTGTAACTAGTCTCAAACCGTTCTCACTCTCCGAATGATTGTATCCATTTCACAGGATGAATTAGACAAATGTCTAATCATATTTGACTATTTCCAATATACGTCGTTGAAATGGCTATAATTTACAGTATACAGTACATGATCATCCATGGAGACGGGACATATGTCCAGGGAAATATCCGGATCGCAGACAAACGTGCAGAACGGGGGTGTTGGGCGAGGGCGGTACTGGACCGCCCTCTGAATCAGAATTGGGAAAGGCGTTCAGAGAAGGGATTTCGCCTCTTCGGGAGTCATGTCGAGGGCCTTGAGCATGTACTCGAGGGCCTTCTTGCCGTAGGGGGCGCGGGCCTTGGGATCCTCCATGATCTCCCCGTACGTCGCCATGACGTTGTTGTAGTACTCGATGGCGAACTCGGAGTAGAGTGTGGCGGACATGGACTCGTCCATCTCGGCGGCCTCGCAGTACGCCTTCTCGGCCTCGTCGTACTTGTTGACGGAGATGCAGAACTGGCCGTAGGACTGGTAGTAGTCCACGCGCTCCCCGTCGAGCTCCATGGCCTTCTTGTAGGCGTCCATGATCTCCTGGGTGTCGACCTTCGCTCCGAACATGCCGGAGGCGTAGTTGCCGCACTCGGCCTTGTAGTACCAGCAATCGGCGTTGTCGGGGAACTCCGCCGTGAGCTTCTTGAACGCTGTGTATGCCTTCTTGAAGTCGCCCTCGTCCATCGCCTTCATAGCGTTGGCGAGTTTCTTCTCGGGTGATGCTTCTGCCATGCCTTTCGTCACCGATGATGGCGATATATATCCTTCCGAAAACAATTATAAACGGCCTTTTAAGTGGACAACCATGACCTCATGGAGAGACGTGATTTCGGAGGATGACTGCAAGGGATACTCGGTCCGCGAGACCGCCCTGCCCGCATACGACGAAGTAACGGTCCTCAGATGCTCCAGGCTCTGTGAGGAGAACCTGTGCGGTAAGTACGGGACCTGCTGGGCGTGCCCACCTGGCTTCTCGGAGCACATGGACACCCTCTCGGAGAGTTTCGGCTCGGCGCTGCTGGTCAGCAGGTTCTTCCCCTGCGACCCCCGCGACCCGGAGGCCGTGGAGGAGTGCAACGCCGACATGAAGTCGATGGTCAGGACGATCCTGGGCAGGCTCCGCGGAGCCAGGATCCGGTGCAGGGGCCTGTCCGACGGCGGATGCGACCTCTGCCCCGTTTGTGCCTACCCGGAGGCGTGCAGGCACCCGGACCTCGTACTGCCATCGGTCTCCGCAGTCGGTATCGATATGGAGTCGTACCTGGAGTCGGTGGGCAAGAGGTTCGAGTTCAGGGACGACGGGGTCACGTTCTACGGCATCGTCCTGATCGCCTGACCCTGGTGCGGATCACGGCCTGCCGGTGACGACCCATCTCCCTTTGCGACTACCGCCCTCGCGTCTCAGGACCCCTTTGTCCTGCAACGACCTGACAGCCCTGCTGACAGTGCTCTGCGAAAGGCCGATCTCCGAGGCTATCTCCGCAGTCGTCTCAGTACCGCCTCTGGAGATGATGTCGAGAACGAGCCTCTCGCGATCGGAGGGTGGGGCCCTTTCTATGCCATCCCATATGGGCATGGAGTTGACGACCCTCGATGGATCCGTCTCTTCCCGGAAGACCAGATCGGGAATGCCCAGCTCCCTGCAGGTGTCAACTATACGTTTCACATCCTGGCCGCTGTTCTCCACCAACCCTATCAGCCTGAACATCTTCATCAGGTTCTTGTTACGGGGGTCACTCACGCCTCCGTCCTCTGCCTTGCTGATCGGTATGCGGAAGGTCCCCGGATTCTCCACCACCAGACGGTCGGGGTACAGCATCACACGGACCCCCGTGGAAAGGTAATGGTCCGCATGTACGATGCCGTTCAGGACCAACTCCCTCTCCGCCTTGATGAATTCGTTATCGTCGATCCTGACTGCGCCATCAAGTCTGAACGGCTTCGGAGCCTTGACGAACAGTCTGGAGTTCACCTCGGTGAAGAAATCGAACAGGTTCCCGGACCATTCCCCCGTCCCGCTGACAAATCTCTCCGACCATTCGTCTTTCCCCTGGTACATCCTGAAATCGACGAGGTAGCCCCCGAGATACCTCGATATGTCGTAATCGTTTCCGAACATCAGGAGACCGGCAAGGGTGGGGCGAACCACCCCGTCATCATCCCTGTCGGCCGCACCGATGAGACGCAGGAATTCGTCCCTGGACTCTGCATTCCATCTGCTGGTTGGTCTCGCTGCAGCCAGCATGTTGCGGTAGGCGACTATGCTTGGTTGGTTCAGATCGTCCAATGACAGCCTTGCGATTATCACTGAATCAGGGGAGACGGAGCCCGCGTCACTCCTCATCTCATCTATCGGTCTCTGCAACAATGATGTTCTCCCTCCCAGTTGCAGTTCCTGTTCTCAATAGACCTTGATGTAAACGAGATATTGCCCCTCGGTGCCTTGGGAACATCAATCTAGATCGTTGTGTCCCTCTCATCTGTGATGATATGAATTCTATTCATGATTTACGGCTTGTGATGACTACTAGTCACATATTATGACTATAAGTCATATAATATGACTTAGAATGACTACTATTCATGTGTTTTGACTTGATTTGACTTGAAGTTATCTTCAATCGATGAGCACTTCCCTCGTTGAAGCGCACGCAGCCCTCGGGCGCGCGCCCGCGCAGTTCTTATAATAAGCATCCATGATAACCGCCCGAAGGTCTTGACGATGGACAGGGAAACCGTTGAGAGGGTTGCGCGCACGGCGCACATCAGACTCACCGAGGACGAGATCGCGAGGTACAGCAGCGACCTGGCCGAGATCCTCACATACTTCGAACTCCTGGACGAGGCTCCGGGCAACGACAGGCGCGGCATCAACCCGATAGAGGTCGCGGACGTGCTGAGGGACGACGAGCCCCGCATGGAGATGGACCCGGACGTCCTGCTCAGGGACATGGAGACTTACGAGAGATACGTGAGGGGGCCGAGGCTCTCATGAGCATGAGATCCACGCTCGAGACCCTCGAGAGGGTCAACTCGAAGTACCTGATGTTCCACGCCAAGACATCGGACACCGACCCCGGGGACGCCAGGTTCCTGTTCTCCGCCAAGGACAACCTCACCTCGAAGGACATGGAGACCTGCGCCGGATCGAGGATCCTCGAGGGATACTTCCCGCCCTTCGATGCCACCGTCATCGCGAGGATGCGCGAGGCGGGCGGCAAGCTCATCGGCAAGACCAACATGGATGAGTTCGGCTTCGGGACGTTCTCCACCAACTCCGGCCTCGAGGTCCCCAGGAACCCGTTCGACCTCGAACGCGCCTGCGGCGGCTCTTCCGGCGGATCCGCATGCGCCGCGGCTGTTTTCGAGGACCACCCTTCGCTCGGTGTGTCCACCGGCGGTTCCATATGCTGTCCCGCCAGCTTCTGCGGGGTCTACGGCATCGCACCCACATACGGCCGCGTCTCCAGGTACGGGCTCATAGACTACGGCAACTCGCTTGACAAGATCGGCGTGCTGTCGTCCAAGGCGGGAGACCTCAGGAGGTACATCAACATCATCGCGGGAAGGGACGAGAAGGACCCCACGTCCTGCGTGCAGCCCGAACTAAAGGACGAGAGGACGCCTGTCAGATCCGTCGCCGTCCCGAAGGAGGGCGTCGAGGGGCTGTCCAAGAATGTGGAGGCGGCGTTCACCAACGCCCTGGACGAGCTCAGGCGCATGGGCATCGAGGTCGAGACCGTCGACATGCCTTCCTTGAAGTACGCCATGCCCGCCTACTACGTGCTGGCCACCTCCGAGGCCTCCACCAACCTGGCCAGGTACGTCGGGATGAGGTACGGCCGCCAGGACGGGGACCTGTCCCTGAAGTTCGACGACTACTTCTCCGACGTGCGCTCCAGGTACTTCGGCGACGAGGCCAAGAGGAGGATACTGCTGGGCACGTTCACCAGGATGGTCGGGTACAGCGACAGGTACTACTCCAAGGCGAGGCAGGTCAGGGAGGTCGTCATCGACGACTACAAGAGGGTCCTGAGGGACCATGACGCGGTCCTCGCACCGACCATGCCCTTCACCGCGCCCAGGTTCGACGACATATCGAAGATGTCCGCCCTCGACTCGTACAAGGCGGACTACCTCACCGTCCCGGCCAACCTGGCAGGGGTGCCCCATCTCAACGTCCCCTGCGGATACGACGGCGACGGGATGCCCATCGGGATGCAGTTCGTGGCCGACCACTGGAACGAGAACGCCCTGTTCACGATGGCCGAGGACTGGGAGAAGGAGTTCGACCTCAGGAGACCGGAGGTGTCCGCATGAAGATCGGTTTGGAGATCCACGTGCAGCTCCCCACCAAGTCCAAGATGTTCTGCTCCTGCCCCACGACCGAGGCGCCGGGGCCGAACACCCACGTCTGCCCGACGTGCCTGGGGATGCCCGGGTCGAGGCCCGTCCTGAACAGGAAGGTTCTGGAGTACGGGATCATGCTGGCGAAGATGCTCGGATGCAAGGTGGCCGACACGGCCTGGTTCTCCAGGAAGACCTACTTCTACCCCGACATGTCGAAGAGCGTCCAGATCACCCAGTACGACAACCCGATCGGGGAGGGAGGGGTGTACTACCTTGGGGACAAGCCCATCAGAATCACCAGGATCCACGTGGAGGAGGACCCCGGGAAGACCAAGAGGACCGGGGACCTGTCGTCGCTGGTCGACTACAACCGCTCGGGCATCCCCCTGGCGGAGATCGTCACCGAGCCCGACATGAAGACCCCGGCCGAAGCCAGGGAGGTCCTGAAGTCCCTGATCGAGGACATCCGCACCGTGCTGGACATCCCCGGCGACGGAGAGAGGAGCATCCGCTGCGACTGCAACATCTCCGTCGGCAAGGAGAGGGTGGAGGTCAAGAACGTCACCGGCCTGAAGAACGTGGAGAAGGCCCTGACCTACGAGGTCGTGCGCCAGTCCAAGATCCTGAAGGCCGGAGGGAAGGTCGACAGGGAGACCAGGCGCTTCGACGAGGAGCGCGGGGTCACCATCAGCGTCAGGAAGAAGGAGTTCGAGGCCGACTACGGCTACATCGACGAACCCGACCTCGGCGTGTACCACATCAGGGAGATGGCCGAATCCATCAGGATAAGGGAGAGCCCCCAGAAGATGGCCGCCAGGATGGCGGGTCAGTACGGCATCGACCAGAAGATGGCCAAGCAGCTGGTCAACACCTCCGTCGACCTGGCCGGGCTGTTCGAGAACGTGGCCGGTAAGCACGGGACCCAGGCCGCCGTGAAATGGGTCGCGGGACCCGTCAGCTCCAACTGGAAGTCGCTGGATGCCAGCGGCGCCGACGTGAAGGGCGTCATCGGCATCATCGACAGGTTCGTGGCCGGCGAGATCACCGACACCGAGTGCGGCATAGAGATCAAGTGCCTCATGACCGGCGAGGACCCGGAGAAGGCAGCGGAGGCCTCCGGAGACCTGGACAAGATCGTCTCCGACTACCTGGACCAGAACCCCGGGATCGTGGACGACTACAGGAAGAACGAGAAGGCCGCCAACAAGGCGATAGGATTCGTCATGAAGAGCTCAGGCGGCAGGTACTCCTCATCCGAAGTGGTCGACGCCGTCAAGAGACTCATAGAGTCCAGACTCTGAAACGTGTGCGGCCGGGACCATCCCGGTCGCACGCATTACCGAAACCCTGCAAAGGGCTCAGTTCCCCTTCTTGACCCCTTTGGCTTTCATAACCTTCGAACCGACTATCATGCGGAGACCTCCTGATGAACGGGATTCCGGGTCGCTGTACCGAACGGCCCGGGTGCCCGACGGGCACAATGTCACTGATACGGGAACGTCTGCCGCGTATATAATATTTAGGAACTCCTAATTATTTTTCAGATGTACGACACCCGTACTGAAGACAGCCGATGTATTGGATGAAAAGGGGGAGGGCGACCCCTCCCCGAATGTTTAGAATCACTCCTCGGACAGGTCCTCGACATCGGAGAAGTCGATGTCGCCCGCCAGGGAGATGATCTGGAGCTCCTCGAGCTTCTCGTCGGAGACCTTCTCGGGGGAGCCGTCAAGCAGGGACACGGCCCTCTTGTTCTTGGGGAACGCGATGACCTCCCTGATGGTGTCCTTGTTCAGGAGGATGGCGCACAGCCTGTCGACGCCGATGGCGATACCTCCGTGGGGAGGCGCACCGTAGCTGAGGGCCTCGACGAAGAACCCGAAGTTCTCCTCTATCCTCTCGTCGTCCAGACCGAGCTTGTGGAAGACGGCCCTCTGGAGGTCGGCGTTGTGGATACGCAGGGACCCGGAGCCGAGCTCGTTGCCGTTGAGGCACAGATCGAAGCAGGCTCCGCCGACGTAGTCGTCGTCGAGGTCGTTCTGCGGAAGCACGAACGGGTGGTGGAACGAGTCGTACTTGCCGGAGACCGGGTCGATCTCGAACATGGGGCACTCGTCCATCCAGAAGAACTGGAACTCGTTCTCGGGGATCAGTCCGAGGTCCTCGGCGATCTTCTTCCTGACGAACCCGCCGCCCTCGTAGGTGGCCTTCCAGGGTCCTGCGATCAGGAACAGCACGTCGCCCTCCTCGGCGTTCATGGTGGTCTTGATGTTCTCGAGGATCTCGGGCGTGAAGTACTTCGTGATGTTGGACTCCAGCTTCCCGTTCTCCACCCACATCCAGGTGAGACCTCCAAGGCCGACCTTCTTGGCGTAGTGGATGTACCTGTCCCTGTCGTTCCTGCCGATCCTGTCGCCCGCGATGTCCTTCTTCAGGTTCATGCCCGCGACGATTCCGCCCTCGGCGATGACGTTCTGGAAGATCTTGTAGGGCGCGTCCCTCACGACGTCGGTGAGTTTCACGAACTCGAGTCCGTACCTCATGTCGGGCTTGTCTGATCCGAAGCGCTCCATGGCGTCGCGGTATGCGATGTGGGGGAACGGGGTCTTCAGCTCCTCGTTGTAGAGCCCCTTCCACACGTAGGACATCATGCCCTCGATCATGTCCTGGATGTCCTTCATGTCCACGAAGGACATCTCCATGTCCAGCTGGGTGAACTCGGGCTGCCTGTCCTTCCTGGAGTCCTCGTCGCGGAAGCACCTGGCCACCTGGTAGTAGCGGTCCATGCTGGCGACCATGAGCATCTGCTTGAACAGCTGGGGGGACTGGGGCAGGGCGTAGAACGTGCCGGGGTGGACCCTGGACGGGACGATGTAGTCCCTGGCGCCCTCGGGGGTGGACCTGCCGAGCATGGGCGTCTCGATCTCGAGGAAGCCGTTCTGCTCCAGGTACTGCCTGGCGAGGTGCACGAGCTTGCTCCTGAAGACCATGGACTGGACCATGTCGGTCCTCCTCAGGTCCAGGTACCTGTACCTCATCCTGATGTCCTCGTCCGGAAGGACACCCTCCTTCTGGTCCCCGAGCTCGAACGGGGGCAGGGCGGACTTGTTCAGGAGCTCGGCGTCGGTGATCAGCACCTCGACCTCCCCTGTGGGATTCCTGGCGTCCTCGGTGCCCTCGACCCTCTTCCTGACCACTCCGTTGATCTGCACGCAGGATTCGCGCGTGAATGTCTTGATCGCGGCATCCAGACGTCCGGCGTCAGTTCCCTCGGGGAGGTCCTCGGGGTCGAATACGACCTGAGTGATCCCGTACCTGTCCGCGAGGTCGATGAATGCGACTCCGCCGTGGTCCCTGGAGAACCTGACCCATCCCTGGAGGCATACCTCCTTCCCGAGGTCCGAGGACCTCAGCTCACCGCAGGTGTTTGTTCTTCTCATGGAACGTTCCTCTAATAGGCACGCGATTCTGGCGACCCTATTTATAACTTATAGGGACGCGCGCGAAGAAGCGACGGCGGTGCAGGCACGCCAGCACCGGTGCGACCCCGACATGGACGGACCGGTGATGACCGACGGATGTGCCAGCACGTCCTTCGGAAAAAGGCTGCGGAGCCCCGGCTCACTTCTCGCCCAGGATGGGCGGGATGTAAGAGAACGGGTCCTTCTGTATGTTCAGGATGACCGCGGTGTTGGTCTTCTTGACATCCTCGATGCCGTTGATCTCCTTGACGACCTCGGAGAACTCCTCCCTGTCCTGGCATGCCACCCATGCCACGCAGTCGCTGTCCCCGGTGACGTCGAAAACCGATATGACCTGTGGGATCCTGGCGATCTCGGCCTGCACGGTGGTGACGTTGTTGGCTATGACGCTGACCAGTCCCATGAACTCGAACCCCAGCTTCATATAGTCGATGCTGGCGCGGTACCCCTGGATGACGCCCTTGGACTCCAGGTTCTTGACCCTCTGGATCAGGGTGGTGGGATGGACGTCCAGCTGCTTGGCAAGCTGCCTGTACGATCCCTGGCTTGACCTGCACATGAGCTCGATTATACGTTTGTCCAGTTCGTCGTAGTCAGAAAGAGACATCTGTATCCCGTACCCCTGCCTATTCCCGACTACGTTTATTAATATTGCCCGTGATGACCAGAGAGCCAGATGATAAGATGACAGACGAGATCTTCAGACACGACGGTTATGGATTCGAGTTCGAGGCCAACGTCGTCTCCGTGGACGGGGACGAGGTTGTCCTCGACAGCACCGCGTTCTACCCCGGCGGAGGGGGACAGGTTTGCGACACGGGGGAGATCCGCGGCGTCCGCGTCACCGAGGCGTACTACAACAAGGCGGGGGACATAGTCCACAGGGTCCCCGGCAACGACCTCAGCCCCGGCGAGAGGGTCTGGTGCAGCGTCGACTGGGACAGGCGCTACGACCTCATGCAGGGCCACACCGGCGAGCACCTCCTGTTCTGCTCGCTCAAGAGGCAGTGCCCCGACCTCACGATCACGAAAATCATGATCTCGCCAGAGAGCAAGTACGTCATCGTCAACCACGACCTGACATGGGAGCAGATCAGGGCCGCGGAGGCTTTCGCCAACCAGGCCATCGTCGACAACCTCACCGTGACGAAGAGCGTGATGGACAGGGACGACCCCGACCTGGAGAACGTCAGGATAAAGCTGGACCGCATCCCGGAGGACGAGGAAATCACCGTCGTCGCCATCGGGGACATAGACCTGTCCGCGTGCAGCGGGGTCCACGTCATGGAGACGTCCGAACTGGAAATGCTCGTCGTGGACAGGAAGGTCTCGGCCGGCAAGGACGGGGTGGCGATCCACTTCAAGGTCGGCCAGGCGGCCAAGGATACGGCGAGGGAGCTGGCCACCACGGCGCTGGAGATCGTGGACGAGATCGGCTGCAAGATCGAGGACTCGCCCAGGGCGGTCGCCAACATGAGACGCGACCTGGACCTCCAGGGAAGGCTGCTCAGACGTGCCGCGAAGTCGTTGGCCTCGTCCGTACCGCTCAAGGACGTCGGCGGTGTCAGCGTGTACTCGGCCGTGCTCCCTGGTTCGGACCGTTCCGTGCTGACCGATGCGGCGGAGTCCGTGAAGTCCAAGGGCGGTGTCGCACTGATCGTGGGCGTGACGGACACCCTGTCCGTGATCGCCGCCTCCGGGGACCCCAGGGTGGACTGCAGGAAGATGCTCCCCGAGGTCCTGAAGGCGTTCGGCGGAAGGGGAGGCGGCAAACCCGATTTCGCGCAAGGCGGGATCCAGGACCCGGAGCTGGCGGACGAAGTCCTCAAGGCGCTTGAGGATTCGGTCTCAAAATCGCTTAGTTAAATAACAGGAAGGAGGATTGAGGTTCCATGGCCGGAATGAGGATGAACGACCGTCAGATGAAGCAGGCAATGAAGAAGATGGGCATCAAGCAGAATGCCATCGAAGGCGTCACTGAGGTCGTCATCAGGACGAACGACAAGGAGATCGTCATAAGGAACGCGGAGGTCGTCTGCATCGAGATGGGTGGCTCCAAGAGCTACCAGATCGCAGGTGTGGAGGAGGAGCGCGCCCTGGGATCGTCCGGTGAGGCGCCCGTATCGTTCCCGCAGGAGGACGTGGACCTGGTCATGTCCCAGACCGGATGCGATGCCGCCAAGGCCGTAGCCGCTCTCGAGGCGACTGACGGACAGCCCGCGGAGGCCATAATAAAGATAATGACGGAGTGATCGAGATGTGTCTGGCAGTTCCCGGTAAGATCGTGAGCATAGACGGCGACATGGGCGACGTGGACTTCGGTGGCGTCACCAGGAAAGCAAACCTGTCCATGGTGGACGCAAACGTCGGCGACTGGGCCGTCGTGCACGCCGGCTTCGCCATTCAGATCATGGACGAGGAGGACGCCCAGGAGACCATCAGGCTCTGGAACGAGGTCCTCGACAGCGACGTCACGTCGTACAACTGATCAGGAGGGGGTGAACCCCCTCCCTCATCTCTTCTTCTGTATCTTCCCGTCCTTCTTCTGACGGACCATGTTGGTCCCCTGGTTCGCGGCGACCTGCTTGGCGTAGGCCTCCGCCTCCGCCTTCGTCTTGAACTTCTTGAGAGCCTTCTGGGCGTTGGCCTTCTTGACCTGCCATCCACCATCGGGGTGAGGGGACACGAAGTACGCCCCGTTCTTCGGCTTCGAGGCCGCCTCGGTCTGCCCGTTGTCGTCTGTGTTCTTCTCGAGTGCCATGTTTTCACATCCCCGGTCACAGATGTCTGTATATCCTTAAAAGAGAGACGACCGCCGTCTCATGGGTAGTACTTCCCGGCGATCTCGTCGATTTCCACCTTGACGACGCCCGTACCGTCCACCATGGCGTCCGGTATGTTCACGGATGACATGTCGGACATGTACTTGGCGACGATCAGCCCCAGGGCGCACCTCTTCTTGTCAGGATCGTCGATGACGGTCGCCCTCCCGGTTATGACGGCGCACCTGTACTCGGTGTTCACATCGCAGGGCGTCTCACCCTCGACCAGGAGACCCTTCATGTCGTATACCGTCAGGGAGACGGCGGGGTTGGAGCTCAGGTTGCCGAACTTCTGGCCCTTGGGGAGGCCGTGGAAGTAGACCGCCCCGTCACTGTAGACGAAATGTATCGGCACGACGTATGGCGTGCCGTCGGCGTTCACCGTTGCGATGCACGCCACCGCGGCCCCTTCGAGCAGATCGTCGATTGCTTCGGGACCCATCTGATGGTTCATCATCCTGTTCTGCATGTTATCATGTGACGAACGTCCGGACGCCAGATAATGCCGTCCATGTTCGACATGGAAAAACCCTGGAGTCGACCACGTTGCATGCGTGGATGGTCGCATCGGTGGCCTCTGAACCTCTAAAACCGAAATCATTAAATACTTTGCAGATATCCCATGTTTCGGTATGACGGCCACAGCGGCGGGGTCACACCCGGTCCCATCCCGAACCCGGAAGTAAAGTCCGCCCGCGTATCTGTCTGTACTGTATTGCGCAAGCGT
>CALUHQ010000073.1 GCA_944320485.1 Candidatus Methanomethylophilaceae archaeon | reverse complement strand
AGGAACTCGGAGCGATCGCGGACGACAAGAAACAGGCTAAGAAGATCGCGAACAACACCGATTACTTCATCGCCGAGGCGCCCCTGATGGCCGTCGTCGGTAAGAGGCTCGGTACCGTTCTCGGTCCCCGCGGAAAGATGCCGAAGCCCATCGCCCCTGGAGCAGATCCCTCGGCGATGATCGACAGCCTCCGCAAGTCTGTGACCATCAGGACGAAAGACAGGAAGACCTTCCACGCTCCCGTCGGGACCGTGGACATGAGCGCCGAGGAGATCGCCGACAACGTCGATCTGATCCTGAAGCGTGTGGAGTCCCACCTGGAGAAGGGGAAGCACAACATCGCTTCCGCGTACGTCAAGACCACCATGGGCCCCTCGGAGAGGGTCTTGTAAGGAGGTTCAAAGATGGCACACGTCGCAGCTTGGAAGAAGGACATGGTAAGCGAGCTGGTACAGGACATGCGCGAGTACCCCGTTGTCGCAGTTGTCGACATGGAGGGTATCCCCGGTCAGCAGGTCCAGTCTATGAGGGCAGGACTCAGGGCCCACGCCAAACTCAAGATGACCAAGAACAACCTCATGCTCCTGGCCATCGAGGAGGCGGCTAAAGAGAAGCCCGGAATCCTCGGACTCAAAGACGCGATTCACGGACAGTGTGCGATTGTCACGACGGACATCGACCCCTTCAAGCTCTTCAAGAAGCTTGAGGCCACGATGACGCCCGCCCCCGCTAAGGAGGGACAGCTCGCGCCTTTCGACATCGTCGTACCCAAGGGACCGACCCCGTTCGGACCCGGCCCGATTATCGGTGAACTTCAGAAAATAGGGCTTCCTGCCGCCATTGAGGCAGGAAAGATTGTGGTCAAAAAGGATACCACGCTCGTGAAGGAGGGGGAGCCGATCCCCGGACCCGTCGCGGCGATGCTTCCCAAGCTGGAGATCCTGCCCATGGTCGTCGGAATGGACCTCAGGTCCGCCTACGAGGATGGAGTGATCTACGGAAGGGACGTTCTGGACATCCCCGAAGACTACTATTCCACAATGTTCGCTACGGCCGCGCACAACGCTCTGGCTCTCGGTGTGTCGATTGCGTTCCCCACGAAGGAGACAATCGTCCCGCTCATCGCCAAGGCGTTCAGGGAGTCCATGGGACTTTCCATTGAGGCCGCGATACCGACCAAAGAGAACATCGACATGCTCCTGGCGAAGGCAGACAGGCAGATGCTGGCTCTTGCCTCCGCAAGCGGATACACCAGCGACGAGATCGCGGCGAGGCTCAGCTCCGCCGCCGCTGCAGCCACCGTTGCAGCCCCCGCCGCAGACACCGGTGCCCCTGCTCAGGAGACCGTCGAAGAGGAAGAAGAGGAGGTCAGCGAGGAAGAAGCAGCTGCTGGCCTCAGTGCATTATTCGGCTAAATTAAAGGAGTTGAATCAGATGGAGTATATCTACAGCGCTATGGTGCTCTACTCTGCCGGCAAAGACATTACCGAGGACGCTATCAACGCCATCCTCACCGCCGCCGGAGTCGAGGCTGATGCAGCCAAGATCAAAGCACTGGTTGCTTCTCTCGAGGGAGTTGACATTAAGGAGGCTATCGCCAGCGCAGCTGTCGCCGCGCCCGTTGCCGCCGCAGCCCCCGCAGCCGCCGCTGCCGCCGCAGACGCCCCTGCCGCGGCCGCCGACGAGCCCGAAGAGGAAGCTGTCAGCGAGGAGGAGGCCGCCGCCGGTCTCTCCGCTCTGTTCGGATGAACGGTTGGTCTTAAGCTGACAACACAAACCCTTTACCCTTTTCTTTACAAAATGCGAGGACGGTCTCTCTATGGGTACGGATCAGAATGTCATGGTCAGGCTCTCTCCCGAGACCGTCTCAGTGCTCAGGTCCCTCGTGGAGGCCGGCGAGTTCCGTTCCCTCTCGGATGCGGTCCGCACGGTCCTGGACGACTACGCCGAGAAGCGTCTGGCACAGGGGGTAGTCCCTGCCCCGGAGCTCGGGGAGGACATCCTGAGGATACAGGACCTCACCATAGACGGCGCCTCCCTGGACTACGCGGTCTGCGCCGCGGCGAGGCAGCTGGTCCGTGACAGGACGTCGAGGGAGCACTCATGGGGGATGTGATCCTCTTCGCGTGCGGAGGGGCCGCAGGCCATATCTTCACCGAGGCCAACGAGTCACCCGATGTTCCGACCGTGTTCCTCAACGTGAACAGCAGCAGCACCATCCAGCTGACGGACGCGGACGTCCCGGGTGCCCGTGCCGATCCGTTCCTGGCATCATCTCTTTTGTCTGACAACAGGGAGGCGATATGCGCCAAGCTCCACGGCATGCGCGTCGCGGTGGTGTTCGCCGTCCTGGGCGGCGGGAGCGGGACGGGGATGATGCCGGAGGTGGCGCAGTACGCCCGCGAGGAGGGTTGTCATGTGGTCTCGTTCGTGGGCATCCCGATGGAGTTCGAGAGGGATCGCCGCGAGAGGGCCAAGGAGGCGTTGGCCGATGTCCTTGGGATCTCCGACAGGATGTTCATCCTGGATATGGAGTACATCAACAGGATCTACCCCGACGTGAAGTTCCATCACATCCTGAACAAGCTCGCGAACACGATCTCGTTCTCGGTCAGGAGCATGGCCCATCTGATGGAGGGGCCGTTCTTCAGCACGTTCTCCAGGAAGGTGTACACTGTCGCCTACACGACAGACATGCTGCCTACGAACGCCGTCGCGAGGGCGGCGGAGGCCTCGATGTTCCCCGTCGACCCGGCGTTCGGGAAATCGGTGGTGATGGTCAGCTCCGGTTTCGGTACCGCTCAGATGGAGTCGATCTTCAATACCGTGGTCAGTATGACGGGGATAGTGCCAGACATAGTGAAGAGGGAGGACGGGGACGACACGAAGGTCCTGACGTTCCTCCCCGTTCAGGGTTTCTGATCCTTCTTCTCCCAGGGCTTGCCGTACTTGATGATCTTGGCGGCATCCCCGAAGACGCCCATGATCGTGTTGTACTCGTACTTGGTGGGCAGGGCCCTCCCCATCATGCGCCTGAACATGACCGTCGTCATCTCCCTGCGGGCGGGCGGGTACTCGATGCCCTCCATGACATCCCCGAAGAAATCGAACATGAGTTCCTTCTCGTGCCTGTCAGCGGGTTCGGCCCTGCGGGGGGTGTGCTCCGCCTGGAAGAACTCGTACATCACGATGGTCGCGGCATGGGACAGGTTGAGGATGGGGTACTCCTCGCCGGTCGGAACGGTGATGAGGACGTCGCACAGGTTCAGCTCGTCCTGGAGGAGGCCGATGTCCTCCCTCCCGAACAGGATGGCTATCTTCTCGGGATACCCCCTGCAGTGCTCCGCGAACTCCCTGACCGGGACGGGGATGCGGGTGTAGTTCCTGTCGCCCTTCGTCGTGACCCCGCTGGTGCCCACCACCAGGAAGCATCCCTCGAGGGCCTCGTCCAGGGTGTCGACAATGTGCACGCCGTCAAGGATCGACGACCCGTGCTTCGCGCGCCTGTACGCGTCGTCCCCGAGCTCGCACGGGTTCACAAGATAGAGCTCGCTGACGTCGAAGTTCGCCATGGAGCGCGCTATGGCGCCAACGTTTCCTTCGAATTTCGCTCCCACGACGACGATACGCAAGTCAGGCATACCCGTCAGATTGGAGTCAGGTACTTAAGTGCTGGCAGGGACCGAGAACCATATACGGGATGGAGGGATTGGAGTCGGCGTGCAAATCCCAGAAAGTCACCCAAGATACAAATCGCTCATGACCAGGGAGCGCCTGGCCGAGATGGTCCAGCGCGGCCTCGTGACACCCACCGGGCTCATATCCCACGGCAGGGGCGAGGCTTTCGATTACCTGATGGGGGAGAGGAGTACGGACGCCGCCCTGCAGGCCGAGAAGGCCGCGGCCGCATACCTCCTCTCCGCCGACAACCCTGTCATATGCGTGAACGGCAACGCCGCGGCGCTGGACCCGGAGGGCATCATCGCCCTGGCGTCCAAGATCCCCGCGAGGATAGAGGTGAACCTCTTCCACCGCACGCCCGAGAGGATGGAGGGGCTGATATCGTACCTCGAGTCCAAGGGGGCCGAGGAGGTCCTCGGCAGGGACCCGGACCGCAGGATACAGGGCCTCGAGCACGACCGTGCGCTGTGCACCGACGAGGGCATCTACAGCAGCGACGTCATCCTCGTCCCGATCGAGGACGGGGACAGGGCGGAGGCCCTGGTCTCCATGGGCAAGAAGGTCATCTCCGTGGACCTGAATCCCCTGTCCCGCACATCGGTGGCGGCCACCGTACCGATATGCGACGAGATGTCCCGTGCGATCGAGAACATATCGCGCTTCGTGGACGAGCTCCGCGGCCACCCTGAAACAATTATAAAGACGTTGGATGGTTTCTCCAACTCGGAGAACCGCCGTCTGACCGTGGAGTGCATCTGCGAGTCCCTCAGGAAGGGCCTGGACGGAGGAGATGATTGAATGGACGAACTCGTAAAGAAAGGCTCACTGAGGCTGCATTGGGTCGAGTCCCACATGCCCGTCCTCATGGACATCCGCAAGCGCTTCATCGACGAACAGCCGCTCGCCGGACTCAAGATCGGTATGGCGCTCCACACGGAGGCCAAGACAGGCATGCTGGCCGTCACCCTGGCCGACGCCGGGGCGGAGATCCGCCTGGCAAGCTGCAACCCCCTGTCCACGGACGATTCCGTCGCCGCCGCGCTGAGGGAGGAATACGGTCTGAACGTCTACGCCAAGAAGTGGGAGTCCCCCGAGGAGTACTATGCCAACCTGAACGCCGTCCTGGACATGAAGCCCGACTTCATAATCGACGACGGCGCGGACCTCATCGCCATGGCGCACACCACTAGGAAGGACGCGCTCCCCAACGTCAAGGCGGCGAACGAGGAGACCACCACCGGTGTCGTGCGCCTCAGGGCCATGGCGGCGGACGGCACCCTGAAGTTCCCCGTCCTGGACGTGAACGACGCCAAGATGAAGTTCATGTTCGACAACAGGTACGGGACCGGCCAGTCCACGTTCGACGGATGGATGAACGCCACGAACCTCATCGTCGCCGGCAAGAGGCTGGTGGTCGCTGGGTACGGATGGTGCGGAAAGGGGGTGGCCATGAGGGCCAAGGGCCTGGGGGCGTCGGTCATCGTGACCGAGGTGGACCCGATCAAGGCCATCGAGGCCAAGATGGACGGCTACGAGGTCATGAGGATGATCGACGCCGTGAAGGTCGCGGACATCATCATCACGGTCACCGGCTGCAAGGACATCATCGCCGCGGAGCATCTGGCCGTCATGAAGGACGGATGCATCATGGGCAACGTCGGCCACTTCGACAACGAGATCAACAAGACGGACCTGGAGTCCATGGCGGTCTCCAAGGAGAGGGTCCGCGACTTCATCGACGAGTACAGGATGCCGGACGGGCGCTCGCTATACCTCATCGGCGAGGGCAGGCTCATGAACCTGGCCGCCGGACAGGGGCACCCCGCCGAGATCATGGACATGAGCTTCTCCACGCAGGCCCTGGGGATCGTCCACATGACCCGCCATTACCAGGAGATGTCCAACCAGGTCTACGCCGTGCCCAACGAGATCGACCAGGAGATCGCCAGCATCAAGCTGAGGTCTATGGGCGTTACCATCGACACCCTCACCGACGCGCAGGTGAAGTACGTCACCGGATGGGAGGAAGGCACCTGAGCGAGCCCTACCTGTCCGTGTACGGCCACGTGACCGTCGACCAGATAATCTCCATAGAGAGGTTCCTGGACCCGGGGATCACGGCCGACGCGCTGTCCAAGAAGACCACGCTCGGCGGGACCGGTCCGAACATAGCCGTATCGGCGGCAAGGCTCGGATGTCCCACGGCGCTCTGCGCCTTCGTGGGTCCGGACTTCCCCGCGAAGTACATGGACCTCATGAGGGACTCGGGTCTCGTCATGGACGAGGTGGTCACCCTCGAGGACGAGGAGACGTCCACCTGCGTGATCATCAACGACCGCGACCTTGTGACCCGCGTCTTCTTCTACCAGGGCCCCCAGGGTCACGCGGACGAGACCGGCGTGAGGTTGGACCGCATGGCCAGGGTATCCGAGAGGGTGCACTTCTGCACCGGGCAGCCGTCCTACTACATCTCCCTGATGAGGGACCTTCGCGGTGGCCCCGCCATCGGGCTGGACCCAGCGCAGGAGGTCCACCGCGTATGGAACCCCGACCTGGTCGGGCAGGCGATGCCTATGGCGGATGTGCTTTTCTGCAACGAGCTCGAGGCCGAGACCCTTCAGAGGTACCTCGGGATCGGGGACGTCCTGGACGCAGGGCCCTCGCTGGTCGTCCGCACGGAGGGCGACAAGGGCAGCCTGGCCAGGGTGGACGGGGAGACCGTGAGGATCCCCGCCGTGAAGGCGGCGAGGGCCGTCGACGTCACCGGTGCCGGCGACAACTACCGTGCAGGGTTCTATGCGGCCCTGTACCGCGGATACGAGGTCCCGGAGGCGCTGCTCATGGCCGCATCCGTCGCATCCTTCGCTGTCGAGGAGGTCGGGGCGCTCAACAACACCCCCATCTGGGACCAGGTCGTCGAGAGGGCCGAACCCTACCTAGGCGAGATCTGCTGAGGTGCCGTCATGGTGCTGTACGCGCTGACCGGCACCCCCGGAACCGGGAAGTCCTCCGTCTCGGAGGAGCTCCGCTCCCGCGGATACGACGTCGTCGACGGGAAGCGCTTCATCATCGAGCAGGGCCTGATGGGCGAGCTCGACGAGGCGAGGGACACCCACGAGGTGGACCTGGACCTCCTGAACGATGCGCTTGAGCCGTTCAGGGAGTCCGACGGCATCGTCGTGCTGGACAGCCATCTGTCCCACTTCATGGACTCCCATGGGATCATAGTGCTCCGCTGCGCCCCGGACGTCCTCGCGAAGCGCCTTGAGGCCAGGGGCTACGGTCCGGACAAGGTCCGCGAGAACGTGCAGGCGGAGGTCCTGGACGTGATCCTCTGCGAGGCCACCGAGTCCGAGATCCCCGTCTACGAGGTGGACTGCACGTCGTCGTCCGTCTCGGAATCCGCCGATTCGGTGGAGAAAATCCTAAATGGTGATGTGTCGGATTACCTCCCAGGAAAGACCGACTGGTCTGGGGAGATGGACAGATGGTTCTAGACGGACAGAGGGCGAGGGTCGACTTCGCGTTGGCCCCGGTCGCGAGGAAGCTTATCAACGTCAATCCGAACACGATATCGTGGATCGGGCTGATCCTCGCGCTGCTGTGCGGAGCGATCTTCTATCTCAGCGGCGATGCGGACCGCACATGGCTCCTGCTCGTCGGGGCCCTGATGGTCATAGTGTCCGGGTACTTCGACGCCCTGGACGGCAAGGTGGCCAAGCTGTCCGGCAAGGCCGGCCCCAAGGGGGACTACCTGGACCACGTCTTCGACAGGTACGCCGACGTGTTCATGATCGGCGGTGTCGCGTTCTGCGGATACTGGTGCGACCCGTACCTCGGTATGCTGGCTCTCGTGGGGGTCCTGCTGACCTCCTACATGGGGACCCAGGCCCAGGCCATCGGCGCGCCCCGTCTCTACGCGGGCCTCCTGGGGAGGGCGGACAGGGTGGTCCTGTCCACGCTGTTCCCCATCATCCAGTTCGTGTCGATAGCGTGCTTCGACCTCACGTACATCGACATAGCGGGCTTCCAGATCTCCTGGCTGGAGATCATGATGCTGTGGTTCGCGGTGGTCGGCAACGCCACTGCGATCCAGAGGGCCATCATCACCTGGAGGAACCTGGGCGAGATGTACCCCAATTCCGAGGAGAAGAAGGACGGGGAGGAGTGACCTCCCCATCATCCGGTGTCGCCATCAGTCCCTCAGGCACCCGATGGGGATCACATGGATCCCGTCGGGGCGGGTGTGGGCCATCCCCCTGCCGGTGATCACCGCGAGGAACGACGGCGGCCTGCAGTCCACGGTGTCCCTGAGTCTGATGAGGCTCTCCGCACCCTCATCCTCCCTGGCGGGGTTGAGCTTCACCTCTATCGCACCCCATCTGCCATTGTTCAGGTGCACTATGGCGTCCGCTTCCACGCCGTTGGAATCGCGGAAGTGATACACATCGCCTCCGAGCGCCTGCGTGTAGACACGGAGGTCGCGGATCACGAGCGATTCGAAGAGGAGTCCGAAGATATCCATGTCGAAGACCAGGTCCTCGTCTGTAGCACCCAGGAAGTAGGCGGCGATCGCCGGATCGGTGAGATGGCGCGTGTGCCTCGACATTATCGTCGCCTTCGATCTCAGTTTCGGACTCCATGCTGGAAGGTCCTCAACGACATGGATCCTCCCCTGCACGCCGATGTAGTCGCGCAGCGTCTTGATGTTCATCGCCGGTGCGTTCGGGTTTATGTCCGCGAGTATCTTCGTGTCCGGCGAGTGGGTGGCGGTGTTGCGTGAGATCGACTTGAGGACATCCCTCATCTGTCGGGATCCCTCTCACGACCGTCCACTGTGCGGATCTCCGAATCGGTTAGGGACCTGCAGTATCCCTCCACCACGGTCCTGGCATGGCGGCTGTCCCTGCCGATGACCTTCGGCCATCCTCCGCGTGTCAGGATCTCCGCGATGTCGTATATCTCATGAGGGGAGCTCCCGCCCACCCTGGCCCCTTCTGTGAAAAGGGAGCCCAGGCGCACCTCCCCGGTCGAGTCGCCGGATTCCCACAGGCTCATCGTCCTCATCCTGAGTCTGGATATGCGTCCGGCTCCCGAATGCTTCACCTTGTCCCAATCCATTGTCCTGGAACTCGTCAGGATGTACATGCCCTCCTCGTCATCCTTGTCCACGCTGAAGCGTACGGCATCCCACAGTCTCGGTGCCACCTGCCATTCGTCTATCAGGCGGGGGCGGTCACCTTTGAGAAGGGCGGACGGGGTGTCCTCAGCCAGCCTCAGGTAGTTGGGAGCGTTGTCCTCGTCCTGCATGAATACGGTGCTCTTCGCCTGTTGCAGGGCGGTGGTGGTCTTGCCGCACCATTTCGGACCTTCCAGCGACACCGCTCCGAAGGATTCGAGGTTCAGTCTGAGTTCCTCGTCTATCAGGCGGTGACGATGCTCCTTCATACTATTCGGATTGCATTTCCGTATGATAACGTTGGCCTGTTTCGGACCATTCCATTGGTCTGTTTTCGACTGTTTCATTGGTCGATTTCTGACCGTTTCATTGGTCTGTTTTGGACCCGGCCCCAGGCCCCTGCTGAGGGGTCTGCTGGGCGTTCTGCCCCTTCGTTCTGTCCCTGGACTTCACTCTGTAGTACGTGAGCGGATGGTTCATCCACTCCTGCTGGCACAGCGTGTCCGGGTTGTGGCAGAGGCCGTTGGTCTTCATGGTCTTGCATTCCGGCGGCGAGTATCCCTCGGTGCCGTTCAGCTCCCCCGTGATGTGCTTGATCTGGTAGCCGGCGATGTCCTCGTCGAAGTCCGGGGATTCCGAGAACACCCGTATGATCCCGTCGTAGTCGAGCCCCAGCGCGTGGAGGAACGTCACCAGGGCGAACCTCGCGCTGTGGGGCAGGTTCATCCCCTGGCGGGACATCTCGAGGATGCGCACCAGGCACGGCGGGAGGTACTCATTCTTCATGCCCTCCCCGCCTGTGGGGCTGTACTTCTTCTTGGTCTCCTCCAGGGCCATTGACACCGCGTCCACCGCTCCGCGGAGGTATCTGCGGTACTCCTCCGGCGTCATCAGGGGCAGCTCCGACTCTATCCTGTCCTGGAGGGCGTTCTGCATGAGGCGGCTGAACTTCTCCTGCGGCAGGTAGACCAGGCCGCTGTGGATGTCGCTGTTTATGAGCTTCCAGTCCACGCTCTTGAGCCTGTTGGCCAGCATGAGGTAGTCCGTGAACTTCATGCGGATGATGCCGTCGGCATCGACCGTCGACGTGACGCCCAGCTCCTCGGAGACGGCGACGACGGTGGCATGGTCCTCCCCCGAGAGGATGCCGTTCATCCTGACCGCCTCGGCCAGTGCGTACCTCTTCGTCAGGAACCTGTCCCCGACCATGGAGACGATCATCCTGGCGTACGGGTAGGACATGACCTCCATCAGACGGTCGTACTCCCTGATGAGCGGCCTGTACGAAACCTCGGACCTCTCCAGGGCGTCCATGACTCTTTCCAACCCTCTCTTCCTGGCGGGTTCGAAGGACGGCGACACTATCAGGGCGTCCAGGTCCACGGAGTTCGCCTCCGCGAACTCGGATGCGTCCTTCATGAAGGGGAATTTGGCCGCGCGTCCGGAGTCCATGCGCCCGTATCAGGGTCGGTATGTATAATCACTCTTGGTCCGGGTCCCCGAAGGTCACGATGTCCCTCAGCCCGTCCACCACGTGGGGGTCCTCCACAACATCGAAGAGGTCGTCGAACCCTCCCAGCGGACGCTCCATGACCAGTTTGGACGCCCTCTTCCTACCGATTCCGGGTAGGGCGGCCAGCGCGGACATTGGCATGGAGTTGATGTCGAACGGGTACGTGATCCCCGTGACGGACCTGTACCCCCACCCGGTCACCAGCACGTCGTGGAACTCCTCCAGGTCCACCTTGTACGGGATGCCGACCAGCAGCGGGTAGGATCCGATCTGCCTGCCGAACGTGGTGTTCCCGTCGTGGAGCTCCGTGTACACGTTCCTCAGGACGGTGCCGTACGGGGCCACCCTTTCCAGCATGACCCGGTCTATGTCGTTGC
Organism: Candidatus Methanomethylophilaceae archaeon; assembly: GCA_944320485.1. Classification (GTDB taxonomy): domain Archaea; phylum Thermoplasmatota; class Thermoplasmata; order Methanomassiliicoccales; family Methanomethylophilaceae; genus Methanoprimaticola. Next base: position 15,492 of record CALUHQ010000073.1, on the reverse strand, counting down.
GCACGTCCTCCTTGAACCTCTTGAACGTGCGCTGGTCGACCCTGGTGCTGAAATCCCTGCGGACGGGCAGGACCTGGCGGATGTTGATGCGTCTGACCATCAGCCCCTCGTCCCTGACGCCCTCCAGGAAGCCCATGTCCATGCCGTAGGTAGCCTTCGTCTCACCGTCCAGGCCGCAGATTATGTTGATCCCGGGCAGGAGCCTAGGCATGCCGCCAGGGCCCCGCTCCGCGCCCACGCGGTTGATCATGCGGATCGCGGTCAGAACCTGCTCCGGGGTGCTGTTGAGGTTGTTCTCGATGACGACCCTTGGATCCGCGGACTCCATCCCCAGTGCCAGCACGTTCCCGTCGGTGCAGCGGCGGGCGATGGTGCGCAGGGCCTCCTCCGACTCCTCCGGATGAGTGGCTATCACCGATGCGTTGGCGTTGTCGACGTGGAGCACATCGAAGCCGAGTGCCTCCAACCCCTCGAAGAGGTCATCCAATCTCTCGGGCTCCGGTTTTGGCACGGGGCAGTCGCAGTCTGAGCCGTACGAGACTATGCAGGTCTGTCCCCCAACCCTCAGGTTCCTGACCCCGAGGTCCCTGAGCCTCTCGGCCTCGGCGATGATGTCCGAGGGGGAGCGCATCAGCGGTCTGCCCTTGGTCGGTTCGATGCAGTAGGAGCATCCGCCGGTGGACCATCTGTGGCATCCGCGGTACGACTCCACCTCCACGATGAGAGGCTGGGGGAAATCCTGGTGCTGAGTGACGATATCGGCTCCGAGCATCATCCATCTGTTCCACTCGTCTAGGGTGCGGAGCCTCTCACCCACCTCCTTGCCGACCATGCCGTCATAGAGCGAGGCCGCGAGATCCCTCCTGATGACGAAGTCGAACCTCTCCGACTCGGGCGTGTCGGCGGCGGAGCCGCCTATGAGCTTCCACCCCTTGAGGCGTGGGACGAGAGCTCCCAGCTCCTTCACCGACATGGGCATGGAGCGAAGGTACTTCCCGGGGACGGTGTTGCCGGACATGACCACGCTCACGTCGGCCTCTGGCACCCTGCATCCCCTCCTCAGCATGTCCGCCGTGATGTACTCCACCCTGTCGGCACCGGCGTCCATGGCGGCCCCTGCGATGGCGCGGACTATCGGGGAGATGTACGGCGGCACGCCCAGCGCCGCGGGATCGTCGATGTATCCGTCTACAAGGAGGACGGTGATCTCTCTGCCCATATGATGAAGGATTGGTCCTCGGTATATCTGGATGTCGGGCCCGATGGACACACGGCCAGATCCACGGGCCGAAAACGGTCTGATTCCAGGATTGGAACGGACGAAGACCGGGATCTCGCACAGAGCCAGCATGCAGATGCATGATGTTTCTCGAATGCAGAAGCCGTTCCAGCGTAAAGGCGACATCCACACGGACCGGATGTCTGTCGGCTTGCGAATTGCTTCCTCTGCGTCTACTATAAATATCGTAAGTACCATGCTACGGTTTAGAATTCGAAATAAATCTACGATTTTCGTAGAAATCGAGGTGAATTCATGGTCAACGAACAGGATATCAGCGTAGAGGAGCGCCTGGAGAGGGCGAAGAAGCCCGGCCAGGACGCCATGGTCCTTCACAAGTACTACCAGGGTAAGATCGAGACCGCACCCAAGGCATGTGTGAGGTCGTTCGATGATTTCGCTATCTGGTACTCCCCCGGGGTCGCGGAACCCTGTAAGGCCATCGCCAAGGACCCCGAGCTCGCCTACGAGTACACATGCAAGTGGAACACCGTGGCAGTGGTCTCAGACGGTACCCGTGTCCTGGGTCTCGGCGACATCGGACCCGAGGCCGCCATGCCGGTCATGGAGGGCAAGGCCATGCTGTTCAAGTATCTCGGAGGTGTGGACTGCGTCCCCATCTGCCTCGACACCAAGGACCCCGAGAAGATCATCGAGACCGTCAGGCTCATCGCCCCGTCCTTCGGAGGTATCAACCTCGAGGACATCTCTAACCCCAAGTGCTTCGACATCCTGGACGAGCTGAGGAGGGACTGCAAGATCCCGGTCTGGCACGACGACCAGCAGGGTACCGCTACCGTCGAGGTCGCCGGTGCCATCAACGCCATGAAGCTCGTCGGGAAGAAGCTCGAGGACGCCCAGATCGCCGTCATCGGAGCCGGCGCCGCGTCCATCGCTATCGCCAGGCTGCTCCTCGCCACAGGCTTCAGCCCCAAGCACATGTGCATGTGCGACTCCAAGGGGATCCTGAACCTGTCCAGGGAGGATGTCAAGAAGGACTTCAAGCAGAAGTGGGAGATCTGCGAGAAGACCAACGGAGCCGGCAAGAGCGGAGGTATCAAGGAGGCCATGGAGGGCGCAGACATCGTCATCGCCGCGTCCAAGCCCGGTCCCGGAACGATCCCCGCCGAGTACGTCAAGCTGATGGCGGACGACCCAGTCGTGTTCGCCACCGCCAACCCCATCCCCGAGATGTGGCCCTGGGAGGCAAAGGAGTACGGCTGCAAGGTGTTCGCCACCGGCAGGTCCGACTTCCCCAACCAGGTCAACAACTCCATGGGATTCCCCGCCATCTTCAGGGGTGTCCTCGATGTGAGGGCCACCACGATCACCGATGAGATGTGCATCGCCGCCGCCACCGAGCTGGCCAAGTGCGCCGAGGAGAAGGGAATCTCCGAGGACTACATCATCCCGACCATGGCAGAGGCCGAGGTCTTCCCGAGGGAAGCCGTCGCCGTAGCCATGAAGGCGCAGGAGCAGGGAGTCGCCAGGCTCAAGCTCAGCAGGCAGGAGCTCTTCGACAGGGCCGACTTCATGATCAAGAGGTCCAGGGGACTCACCGCCAAGATGATGGAGGACGGCTTCATCGCGGATGCCGCCCCCGCCTTCGAGAACCAGTGAAAACACCGGGGGTCCTACCCCCAACCTTTTATTTTCGAACCCCTGCTCACGTCACAGGTGAGCAGTCTGCCGGCAGTCTCCGTGGTCATACCCGTCTACAACGGTGCGAAGTTCGTCGAATCGTGCATCAGGCATCTGAGGGAGCAGACCCTCGGGGACATCGAGGTCCTCTTCGTCGTGGACCACAAGACCACGGACGGCACCGAGGACGCCATCCGCGAGGTGTCGGACGGATGGGACGCGGTCCGCATAATCCGTCAGGAGGACGACCTCCGCATGGGCGGCGCCAGGAACCTCGGCCTGAGGGCGGCGGCCGGCAGGTACGTGTGGTTCCTGGACGTGGACGACCGCCCCTACCCGTCCCTCCTGGAGGAGATGGTGGGGATCATGGAGGACACCGGTGCCAAGGTCTCGGTGTTCAACAGCGTCTACTCCTCGGACAGGGAGCTTCCGGAGAGGGTCTACGGCGAGTACTCCGTCAGGGTCTATGATGGCATGGAGGCGGTCTACGAGGTGGGCAAGGGCAGGCTGTCGTCGTGCCCCTGGAGCAAGGTGTTCGAGGTGGCCTACCTCAGGGACAACGGCCTGGACTTCAAGACGGGGTACTGCGAGGACTTCGACCAGACGGTCCGCTCGTTCATGCACGCCGACAAGGTCGCCTACTACAACAAGCCCCTCTACGTGTACTACCAGCACGCCGGCTCCCTGTGCGGGGGCGCGAACGACGACGCCATCGCGGAGCGGGACGTGACCCTGTCCGGGACGCTCGGGGAGGAGGTCAGGGAGGTCCGTCCGGAGTGCTACGATCTCTACCGCGCGTACATGGCCCGTCACGTCATCCGCAGCCTGACCCGCGCGTCCAAGGCCCAGGCAATGTCCCTCGCCGAGCGTCCGGAGCTGAAGGAGCTGCTTGCCGCCAAGCAACCGTCGTTTGACGCCGAGGTGGCGCTGTTCAGGTTCAGCCCCTCGCTGTACTACTCCCTCGGGAGGAGGGCACGCAACAGGAAGTTTTCCATGAAGGAGGACGTTCTGTGCGACCCGGACCTGTGATCACCTGGTCGAGAGGACCGCTGTCACGGTCGCCTCGACGGCCTGGGTGGAGTTGTATCTGAACGACCATCCCTCGGACTTCGCCTTAGAGATGTCGTAGTCGAAGGAGGGCACGTCGCCCTTCCAACCGCACGACCCGCCCGTGTACTCGTACTTCACGTCATCCAGGCCCATGCCCCTGCACACGATGTCCGCGATGGTGTTCACATCGGTGAAGGACTCGGTGGAGATGTTGAATATGTTGTATCCCTCGTATCCGCGGGACATGAAGTCGCAGATGCCCTGGACGAGGTCCTGGGAGTAGACGTACTGCTTGTTCTGTCTGCCGTCGCCGAGGATCACAAGGCGCGAGGGGTCGCGCTCCAGCTTCTCGATGAAGTCGAATATCACCCCATGGGTCAGTCTGGGGCCGACCACGTTGGGGAACCTGAAGATCAGCGCATCGAATCCGCACATGTACGAGTATGCGGAAATCAGCGCCTCGGACGCGAGCTTCGATGCGCCGTAGTAGGATATGGGCCTGAGGTCGCCCTCGTCCTCCGTCAGCCTCTTTCCCTTCTTGTCCCCGTAAACGGCGGACGTGGATGAGAAGAACATCCTGGGGATGCCGTTGGCCCTCACGGCCTCCAGCGCCGACCTCGTGGTGCACAGCGTGTTGTCGAAGTCGATGTGGGGGTCCTGCCCGCCGCTGCGGATGTCGGAGTTGGCGGCGAGATGGTACATCTCGTCAGCTCCCTTGCAGACCTCTGCGAACTCGTCCCCGTTCATGTCGATCGACATGTACTCGAAACCCCTCCTGTCGGAGAGATGGGCGATGTTCCTCGCCCTGTCCGCGGGGATCATGTCCACCGCGAGAACCTCGTACCCCTTGTCCAGGAGCCTGTCAACGAGCTGGCTCCCGATGAACCCGGCCCCTCCTGCAACAACCGCCTTCATGATTCAGAATCCCTCGTCGTTGTATATTATGGTGGAGCCGGAATCGTCGAACCTGAACGGCATCCACCTCCCCGGCACGTTCCGCCTGATCTCCTCCTGGGCGGACTCGTCGGCGTAGAAGAGCATGAACCCGTTGCCTCCGGCACCCAGGAGCTTCCCTCCGACCGCACCGTGGGACATGACAGTCTCATAGACCTCGTCGATCATGGGATTGGTGATCCCGGAGGACAGGGTGCGCTTCAGCCTCCATCCCTTGTCCAGGATCTCCCCCATGGAGTCGAGCCTCCCGTCCTCCAGCTCGACCTTGAGGTCCCTCGCCAGGTCGCACATCCTCATCTGGTTCTCCTCAGCGGAACCGGATGAGATGTTGCTGCTCTGCTTCCTCAGTATCTCGGATGCGCTGCGGGTGCCCCCCAGATAGAGCATCATCAACCTGCGGTTCAACTCCTCCTTGGAGCCGTCCGGCATGCGGACCGGCGACACGGTCACGGTGTCGTCGGGGTTGAACTCGATGAAGTTCAGCCCTCCGTAGGCGGCTGCATACTGGTCCTGCTTCCCTATGGGCTCGCCGAGGACGTCTATCTCGATCCTGCACGCATCGCTCGCCAGCGTCTCTTTGTCGGGGGTCTCGCCCCTGCGGGTCCTGAGAAGGTTGGACAGCCCCACCGTGAACGTGCTGGACGATCCGAGGCCGGTCCCCGCGGGGATGTCGGACGTGCTGTTGATCTCGTAGCCCCCCGTCCCGAACTCGCCGAGCATCGCCCTGAACACGGGATGCCTTATGTCCGAGATGTCCCTGGTCTCCTCCACGACGGAGTATTTCAGAAGCGTGACGTCCTGGTTGAACGACCTCACCGACGAAATGTAGATGAACTTGTCGATCGAGGTGCTGAGGACGCATCCACCATGCTTCCTGTAGAACGATGCGATGTCGCTTCCGCCGCCGCAGAAGCTTATCCTTAGAGGCGTCTTGGAGATTATCATGACAATCACGCCGGTCGTTGCCGTGCTTCGGTTCTTCGACCATCGGCCTTACCGATATAAACCTGTCTTGGAGGTCGTGACGGTCCGATGACGTCCCGAGACGGATGCCGAAAGCAAGACTGCAATCTGTTTATTAAGAGGTACCACTTCACAACGGTTTGTGAAGGTCACTGTAGCTGTAGCGGTGTACAACGGGTCGACGCACATCCCCGGATGCATAGCCTGTCTCTCGGAGCAGGTGTACCGCGACTTCGAGGTCGTGTTCGTCGTCGACTCCAAGACCACGGACAACTCGGTGGAACTCATAGAGGAGGGCGCATCCAGCCTCCCGTCTTGCAGGGTCGTCATCCAGAACGACTCCGACCGCCTGGGGGGTGCCAGGAACATAGGGATCCGCGAGGCGTCGGGCGAGTTGATATGGTTCCTCGACGTCGACGACCATCCGTACCCGGACTTCCTCAGCGAGCTCGTGCGCATCCAGGGGGAGACCGGTGCGGACATCGTCTTCTGCAACCACATCCAGCTCACCGAGCGCGCGGTCCCGCCCGAACCCTCCGGGGAGTTCAGGGTCGAGGTCGTGTCGGCCTCCGACGCGGTGGCGGACTTCACGAGGTTTCCCGTGTACTCATGGTCCCGCATACAGAGGAGGTCCATCTTCGAGTCGGGGGACGCGTTCTTCATCAACCGTCCCGCAGCGGAGGATGTGGAGCAGACGATAAGGTCGCTCGCGGTGTCCGATAGGGTCTGCTACTACGGGAAGCCGCTGTACGTCTACTACAAGGTCGGCGGATCGGCGACCAACGCCAACAGGGCCAAGGAGGCAAGGGCGATGGAGGACACGGCCCGGAGCACGTTGGACTTCGTCCGTTCCAGGTGTCCCGAATCGTACGACCGTTTCAAGGCGAGGATCCTCGAGAGGCTGATGCGCCAGATGGCGTTCGTCCCCTACGGGGAGTACAAGCGCGTGTACGAAGGCTCCATCGCACACCAGGTGCTTCAGGACGTGGATGACAGGACCATGGAGATGAACGTGTTCTCCAGGTCCAGGTCCCTCTACTATCTGGCACTCTACCCGTTCACACATTGGATATGGGACAGGAGGACCGGACCCTGGGGGCCTGAGCGTTGACCTTCGACCTCCGCCGTGCGATCTCTGGCGTATGCTCGTCCTATCTGTTCTGGGTGATCGTGTCCGGACTCGCGATCAGGCTCGTCCTGAGCCTGTTCTTCACGTTCCCGTACGATTCCGGCAACTGGGCGAAGATAGCCGAGACGGTCATATCCGGGGAGACGCTGTACGAGCGCCCCGACAACTACTACGCGCCCATATGGGGGTACCTGCTGGCGTTCCTCTCGAAGCTGTACCTCTCGTTCGGCGGGACGTCGCTGGCAAACCAGTTCGACGAGTTCCTGTTCCTCGACGGGTTCAGGGTGAGCTACTACAACTCGGTGATGATAGAGCCTGGGTTCGCCATTCTCCTCAAGGTCGTGCTCTTCCTCTTCGACCTGGCGGTCGCGTTCGTTATCCGCGCCATCGTCCGCGAGATGTGCGGGGACGTGAGGAAGGCGAACCTAGCGTTCACGCTCTGGTTCCTGTGCCCTCTCGTGATCTACAGCTCGTCGGTGTACCTGATCTTCGACACCCTGGAGGTGCTGTTCCTCGCGATCTGCCTTCTGGCGATGATCCGCGACAGGCCGTTCGTCGCAGGGGCGTTCATGCTTCTCGCGGGGATGGTCAAGCCCTTCGCGTTCTACCTGGTGCCCCTGGTCCTGGTCTACTTCCTCCTAGGGAGGTCCGACCTCAGGGACAGGCTGAACTGCTTCGCCCTGACAGTGGGGGGATTCGCAGCCGCGTTCATGGTCATATTCCTGCCAGTCCTGCTCAACGGCGAGTTCTCGGATGCCATGACTTTCCTCACGGGGCGCGTCGAGTCGGCGGAGGACGCCGTCGAGGGCGGCATCGGGCACATCATCCATCTGATATTCAGTTTCAGCTCCCAGGTCTTCATATGGCTCCAGCCGGTCATCATAGGGATCATACTGCTCCTGGCCGCCAAGTACTACCGGGATGGGGTGAGGGACCTGGACAAGTTCGTGAACTACGCGGTGGTATCGATGATCGCCGTGTTCCTCTGGCCGGTGTCCCAGCAGTGCTACTACCTGGTGCTGATCCTCCTGATAGCCATGATGCTGCCCAGATGGGGGGTCAGGACATCCACGGCGGCGATGCTGGCGATAGCCGTGCCGGCCGTCGTCTACCTGGTGCTGTCGCACAACTTCTCCCTGCTGATGCCCCTGTCGGTCTACACGGACCTGATATCGCCGGACTGGGTGCTGGATCATCTCCTGTCATTCAACCTGAGCATCGACATCTTCGGGGACTACACCTACGACACCTCCAGGAGGATCGTCCAGATAGTGATAATGGCCGTGATGGTCGCCCTCGTATACCATATGCACAGGAGGAGGTGCGTCCGTGAAGAGGCCTGACGGGATACTGGTGATGGCCGCGGTCGTGGTGGCCGTGCTGCTAGTGGGGGAGTTCATATCGTACGGTCCCGGGACATACGTGTCCGAGTCAGAGGTCATCCTCGACGAGGACGGGTACAACATCGTCCTGGACACGAACTACTCCACAGAGTACACGGTTCTGGTCACCGAGACGGATGCCAACGGCGAGCCCAGGCATCTGTACATCTACCGCGACTTCGATTACGCGTCCTTCATAGAGGACTCCTATCTGGATTACTGGATAGAGAAGATGGCGGCGGAGTTCGAGGCCTACAACTTCACCGACTTCACGATCATAGACGCAGAGGGGCTCAGGGACATGATGGCGGGAAGCGTCTACAACGGGACGGCATCCCAGACCGCGGTCCTGTTCCTCACGGGCATCCTCCCGGACACCGTCTACGGGGAGGACGAGGACAATCTGTTCCAGGCGTGGCTGTCCGCAGGGGGCTTCGTCTACTGGTCAGGCGCCCCCATAGGGATGTTCGTCGGTCATGAGAGGACTGCGGACACGCTCTTCGAGCTCGTCACCGACGATCCCGGGGACCGTTTCTTCGGCATACCTGGGTCTATCAGGACCCAGGAGGCCAACGACATGGCGCAGGACCACTCGTCCGATAGGTACATCGGGGAGGCCCTCAACATTTACTACGATAGCTGCAACTACGGTGTCAGCAGCGACGTTCCGGACTCGCTGTTCATCGGGTACGAGAAGGACGGGTACAACAGCATCGCCTTGTCCAGGTACGTCGACGGGACCGGGCAGCTGTGCATCTTCGGGGGCGCCTTCCCGCCGAGCGACATGCAGACCGCCCACTCCAACATCCTGAAGGTGTTCTTCTCGGGGCTGTGCTACGATTCGGTGGTTACGATGCTGGAGAACTCCGAGAAGGGTTCCGGCGAGATGACCATAAGCCTGGGCATCGGGCCGACGGACGAAGCCGTCGTGTTCGTGATGTACGGGTCCCTGCTCGGGACCTACGGAAACACATATTACATCACTGGGGCTGAATCGCTGAGGCGCTACACATGAACGGAGAGGGAGGCTCACTGCTGGGGGAGGGTGTGAGCAGGCGCATCCTGCCCAACGTCGCATCGAACCTGGCATTCATGCTCGTGAACTTCGTGATGGGCCTAGTCCTTGTCCCGTACTACATCAGTGAGCTGGGGGTCGCCGCGTACGCGATCATCCCCGTGGCTACCTCGATCACCAGCTACATCACGCTGATCTCCGACTCACTCACCAGCACGGTCTCCCGTTACCTCACCATAGACATGGGCTCGGACATGACGTCCGCCAAGAGGACGTTCAACACGGCCGTGTTCGGGTTCACCTGCATAGTCGTAGCGGCCATCCCGATCATCATCCTGATCTCACTGCTGGCACCTTCGATCTTCGACATAGCCACCAACACGGTCCTGTCCGTCCAGGTGATGTTCGTCTGCATCCTCTCCGCCGTCCTGATCAGCATCTGGAGCAACAACTTCATCACCGTGATGTACTCGAAGAACCGTATCGACCTGATGAACACGGTCAAGATCGTGCAGGTCCTGCTGCAGATCGCACTCATCATCCTGTTCTTCACGTTCGTGTCCGAGTCCGTCGAGTACGTGGGTCTGGCGTACCTGATCGCCGCGGTGGTGTACTCGGTGTTCGGGTTCCTCATGGCCCGGCGCGTCTGTCCCGAGCTCAGGGTCTCCCGCAGGCAGTTCGACCGCGGCCGTCTCGGCGAGATGCTCTCCGTGGGCGGATGGTCCCTGATCAACTCGCTCGGGAACCTGCTCTTCATCCAGACCTCCCTCCTCCTCGTTAACGTGATGATGGGGGCGGAGGCGGGCGGCTACTTCGGCGTCATAGTGACGCTCATCAGCGCGGTGTCCTCGCTCGTGGACACGCTGGCGTCGATATTCGCCCCGATCATCTACGGTCTGTTCGCGGACGGCAAGACGGAGGCGATGGGGCGTGTCAGCCGCATGGCGGTGAAGGTGGTCGGGCTCGTGATGTCCATGCCCATAGCGTTCCTCTGCGTGTTCTCGGTCCCGATCCTCACTCTGTGGGTCGGTGCGGACTACACGTCGCTGACCGACGTGGTGTGGGCGACCATGTTCGTCATGATAGGAATCGGGGCCATATCCCCGGCGTATCCGCTCACGATGGTGTACCTGAAGGTAAAGGTGCCCGGGATAATCACGTTCATATTCGGTCTCATCAACGTCTTCCTGACCGTGATGGTCATCCGGTACACGGATCTGGGTCTGGTCGGCGTCGGGATCACATGGTCGGTCACGATGTTCGTGAAGAACTGCATAGTCAACCCCTGGTACATCGGACGCGTATCCGGCATGGGGACGTTCGACCTGCACAAGTCGCTCGCGTACGGCTTCGTGTCCTACTTCGGGCTTCTGGTGTTCTACTATGTGCTGGACATGTTCCTGGACGTCCCCGTCTCATGGTTCTGGATGATCCTTCTGGGGGTGGTCCTGCTGGCGATCCACGTCGTGCTGGTGTACCGCGTTGCGCTGAACCGGGAGGAGAGGGAGGTCGTGAACTCCTGCATCCCCGGGCCCGTCCGCAGGGTGTTCGAGAGGTTCGCATGAACCCTGATATCCGTCGGATTTCTGCGGTGATTTAATATCGGGATCCATTCATCACCACAAGAGCCCGGAGGACTTCTCATTGGGATGCGAGACAGAGGTCAGGATAGGGGGGCACGAGGTTTCCGAGCTGTCCCCGTTCGAGCAGGCGATGCATTTTCCAGAGCTCGCGATGCATGGGATCGATGCGGTCGGCGATGTGCCCGCTTCGGATGCCGTCTGCATATTCGGTGTGGACGCATCCTCCGTAGCCGGAGACGTCCTGTCGGACATGTCCGATGAGCTATCCGACGCCCCGGTGTCCATGGTGTGCGACGGGCGCGTACCTGGATGGGTCGGGCCCGGGACCCTAGGTGTCATCATCTCGTACACCGGTTCCTGCGGGCAGATGCTGGATGTGTACGAGGAGCTCCGGAGGAGGGGTTCCGGTGTCATCTGCCTGACATCCGGCGGTGAGCTGGCATCCGCATGTGGAAGGGACGGGACCGCCGTCGTCCCCATCCCGTCCGGGATGACGCCGCAGAGCGCCACGGGTTTCGTCCTGGGCGCCGTCGCCTCGATCGTCGAGAGGGCCGGTGTCTTCGATGCAGCCGGATTCCTGTCGTGCGACCTCCGCGCATTGGAGGGATTCGGGGATGAGTGCATAGGCAGGGCCGAGCCTCTGGCGGGCCTCCTCCGCGACAGGGTCGTCGCCGTGTACAGCACGTCCGACATCCATGCCTGCTCCAGGAGATGGAAGATGTCCCTCGCGGGTCACGCATCGTGCCTCGCGTTCTCAGGCGAGTTGCCGGAGTTCGACCACAACGAGCTGGTCGGCTGGTCTGACCCGAACGAGCACGCGCCGGGCCTGGCCATGGTGGTGCTGAGGGGGACCGGGAGACCGGGTCTGGTTCCCGTCATAGTGGAGTGCATGCTTGAGGTTCTGGACGAGAACGGAAGGGACGTCGTCGAGGTCGACGTCGGTACCGGAAGCAGCGCGCTCAGGAACATCAGGGGGATAATGCTGGGGGATTCGCTGTCGTATCTCATGGGAGGTGCGCAGCGATGACGCCGTCCATCCCGACCGATGTGCAGCTGTTCAACTTCGTGGACGACCTGGAGGCATCCCTGGGATTCGACCCCGGATCCAGGTACGACTGCGACAACATCATACTCTGCGGTGTCGGCGGATCGGCCGTCAGCAGTGATTTCGCTACGGATTGTTGCCTGGTCGACTCGGTCAAGCCGATCCGCCTCATCAAGTACCCCGACCTTCCGAGCTGGGCGTCGGACCGCACCCTGGCGGTGATCTCCAGCTATTCCGGCAACACGGCGGAGACGCTCGAGATGTACCGTCAGGCGAAGTCCAAGGGATGCGCCGTGGTTGCGATAACGTCCGGCGGCGCACTCAAGGAGGAGGCGGTCAGGGGAGGGGACGAGCTGGTGATGCTCCCCGAGGGCATGCATCCCAGGCACGCCATCGGGTATATGATCGGATACACCCTCGCTGTCATCCACGCGGCAGGGGGCCCGGACCTGTCCGATGCCATAAGGGGTTTCATACCCAGCCTGCGCAGGTACCGCGACGGGACCGTCCTGGGGGACGGGGGCCTAGCGTCCGATCTCGCAAGGGAGTACCTGGGGAGCGTCCCCGTCATATGCTCTGACAGCAGCATGCGCTCCGTTGCTTTCAGGTGGAAGACCCAGATCAACGAGAACTCGAAGTACGTGGCATTCTGCGATTCCGAGCCCACGTTCAGCATCAACGACCTGCGCGCCTGGGCGTCGTCCGATCACGGCGAGTGCGTCCTGACGTTCCTGGTCGGCTGCGACGACCGCATGTGCGTCGGGACGGGGACGATGGAGTCCGCCATCAGGGAGCTCCAGTCGTCGGGCGTCCGCATGAGGGTCATACGTCTCGGAGGGTCGTCGACCCTCGAGAACATGTTCAGGGCGATCATACTGGGGGACTACGTGTCGGTCGATATGGCGAATCTCCGCGGGATGGACCCGGCGGAGGTCCGTCCGGTCATGCAGATGAAGGAGAAGCTGGCCGGCCGCCGTCACTGACCGCCGAGCGCTTTCGCGAACTCGTCCGCGAACTCTGATGCGCGCCTCTCCGCGGTCTCGGGGTCCCTGGATTCCGAGTATATCCTGAACTTTGGCTCGGTCCCGGACGGGCGGAGAAGGACCCATCCGTCCTCGTAGTCGATCCTCAGCCCGTCGGTGCGGTTCACGTTCTCGCCGATATGTGCGGCGGCGATCCCTTCGGTGACCTCCGTCTTCCTGTCGTCGGGGCACGCCACCTGCAGTTTCACCGTGCGGTACCGGGGGAGTGAGGCCATTTGCATCGCCAGCGGGCCGTCGGACACTATGCACTCGAGCATCCTCGCCGCGCCCATGGCGCCGTCACGGCAGTACTGGTGGTCGGCGAAGATCAGGCCCCCGTTCTCCTCACCTCCGAACACGCCCCCGTCGGACATCATCCTGCGTGCGACAATCGGGGATCCCACGGCCGTGTAGGCGACGGAGCCCCCGGCCGATGCGGCGGAGTCCTCCACGACCTTGGAGGTGGCGACGGTGACGACCACCTCTCCCCCTCCGTTCCGGCGGAGCATGTAGCGTCCGAGCAGGGCCAGGGCGATGTCGCCGCTGACATAGCAGCCGTCCCCAGCGACGAAGACGCACCTGTCCGCATCCCCGTCGTGGGCGATCCCCAGGTCGGCTCCGGTGTCCAGGACCATCCTCTTGAGCTCCGCCAGGTTGTCCTCCGTGGGTTCGCTGGGGTGACCAGGGAACTCGCCCTGCGGGTTGCCATTGAGGGTTATCGCCCTGACGCCCAGCCTCCTCATCAGCATGGGGGTGGTGTTCACGGACGCGCCGTTGGCGCAGTCCAGGCACACGGTGAGCCCAGCCCTCCTGATGGACCCGGCGTCCACCTTCGAGACGATGGACTCCACATACTCCTCGTCTGCGCCCGAGACCTGGGACACATGCCCGATGCGGTCCCAGGGGACGGTCGGGATGTCCGTCTCGTACAGGTCCTCGATTCTGGCCTCCTCGTCCTTCGAGCACTCGGTGCCGTCACCGGAGATGCACTTGATCCCGTTGTACTCCGGGGGGTTGTGGGACGCCGTGATCATGACTCCCCCGGTGACGTCAGTGCGGGAGCGCACGTAGTGCTGGAGGGCCGGCGTCGGCACCATGCCGAGGTCTAGGACGTCGGCGCCCACGGACATGAGCCCCGCGCGGAGGGCGTCCCTGACCATGGGAGACGAGACGCGGGTGTCGGTGGCCACTGCCACCCTCGGGCCAAGGACGACCCCTATGCTCCTGCCCATCTGGAGGGCCAGCTCGCAGCTGAGATATCCGTTGGCAATTCCGCGTACGCCGTTCGTGCCGAACATCTTCATGGGTGCACCTGCGCGGCAATGACGCTGTTGGTAGATAATATGGTCTGACGCATCCGCGGGGAGAACGTTTTATAAGCATCTCAAGATGGAGTGTCGGTAAGAGCAGTCGGAGGCATGAACATGGCAGGAACCGTCACCATTGTTATCCCCACCTACAATGAAGAGAAGAACGTTGCCAACATAGCCCGCGCCATACGTGAGGCGTACCCGGAGTACAGGATCCTTTTCATGGACGACAACTCCACCGACCGCACCCGGGAGGAGGCGGAGGCCCTGAACGACCCCCTCCTCACGTTCTACGTCCGCGACCCGGAGGCGAGGGGCCTCGGGGCGTCCGTCCTGCAGGGGTTCGAGATCGCCGGTACCGACTACGCCATGTGCATGGACTGCGACTTCCAGCATCCGGTCTCCGCGCTCGGGGGCATCATCGAGCAGATGGATGCCGGGGCCGACCTCTGCGTGGGGTGGAGGACGAGCAGGATGTCTATGGGTCTGAAGAGGGCGCTGGGGTCCGAGGCCGTGGAGCTGTTCTGCAAGCTGTTCTTCAAGGTCCACGGGAAACAGACCACCAAGGATATGATGAGCGGTCTGTTCGCCGTCCGCTGCGACGTGTTCAGGCAGGAGATCCAGGACAACTGGGACAGCATGGAGCTCCGTGGCTGGAAGGTGCTCATGGACCTGCTCAAGTACTGCGACAGGAAGCTGGACATCCGCTACTACAGGTACGACTTCGGGGTCCGCGCCGAGGGCGAGTCCCACCTGAACCCCAAGGTCCCGATCATGACGTTCCACCAGCTCTGGGGATTCGGCAAGTTCACCGCCAAGGTCATAGCGAAGATGTACGGGGTCGACTATTACGAGATGTACCCCGACGAGCGCAAGTGACCCCATGCGTCCGTGCACGGGGTTTCCAAGCGTCTTTGTTTAAATATAAGGAATCTAATCGCGTGCGCATGGCAGCCGATAAAATATGCTCTTCCTGTGGAAAGAGGCTGGTTGGCAAGGGAAACACCTTCTTCAAGTGCCCCCGCTGCGGTGAGTACGAGATCGGAAGGTGCGACCAGTGCCGCGACCAGGGCGTTTCCTACGAATGCAAGAAATGCGGATTCATCGGACCGTGAGGTG
>CALUHQ010000072.1 GCA_944320485.1 Candidatus Methanomethylophilaceae archaeon | reverse complement strand
CTCCGGATTCACCCGCTTCAGCAGGAACTGACATGTTCGAGAGGGCCTCCACCATCATCCGCGACGGCTCGAAGCTGGACTACGCCTACGTCCCGCGCAACCTGGTCCACCGCGAGGAGCAGATGGCCAGGATGGAGACGCTGCTCCGTCCCTTCGCGGAGCAGGGCCGCCAGTGCACAGCCTTCCTGACGGGGAGCGTGGGGACCGGGAAGACGGTCACCGCCAGCAGGTTCTGCGCGGAGCTGTCCGACTACATGGCCAAGGCGGGGAGGCCGATCGACGTCATATTCATCAACTGCAGGAACAGCTCCGAGGTCGGGGCGCTCCTGCAGATAGTCAGGCACTTCGACCCCGGGTTCCCCACGAGGGGTTTCTCCGCGGACGACATCTCCAGGGCGATGACCACGCACCTGGCCAACAACAGGCGCAGCCTGGTGGTGGTCCTGGACGAGGTCGACGTGCTGCTCAAGAAGGGAACCACCGACATGGTCTACCAGCTCACCAGGGGCGTGGGCGAGCGTTCCGCACCGGTGTCGGTGATCATGATCTCCCAGGAGCCCATAGACAACCTCCTGGACGAGGCGTCGCTGTCCACCTTCAGGCGCTCCAACACGGTAAGGTTCAACCGCTACTCGCAGCCGGAGCTCAGGGAGATCGTGGCCGCCAGGGCGGAGGAGGCCCTCTACCCCGGCAGGATATCCGACGACGCCCTCGATCTGATCGCCGAACAGGCCTCGGAGTACGGGGACGCCAGGATGGCGATCGAGCTCCTGGACCGTTCCGCGAACATCGCCGAGGAGGATGTCGACGGGGAGGTCACCGTGGAGCACGTCAGGGCCGCCAAGGCCATGATATACAGCTCGGTGACCGAGACCAAGCTCCGCAGCCTGGACGTGAACCGCATGGCGGTCCTGCTGGCCATAGCGAGGGCGATGAAGCAGAACCTCAGCATCCCCGCGGCCACGGCGGAGAAGACCTACGCCGTTGTCTGCGAGGAGTACGGCATCCAGGCGAGGAAGCACACGCAGTACTGGACGTACCTGCAGGACCTGGACCGCATGGGGCTGGTGAAGGTGGCCGTCCAGAACGACAGCGGCGGGAGGTCCGGAGTGGTCTCCCTGCCTGACATCCCGTCGAAGGTACTCGCCGCCAAGCTCGAGACCGTCATCGAGGGGACCCTCGGGGGTGGCTCATCCTGAGGTGCGACCTCTGCGGCGAGGAGGCCGTGACCTTCGTCAGGTACAACGGCACCCATCTCTGCGCAAGGCATTTCATGCGCTACGTGGACAGGAGGGTCAAGCGGGAGATCCGCAAGCAGATCGACGTCCATGCCGGCGACCGCATAGCAGTGGCCGTCTCCGGAGGCAAGGACAGCATGGTGGCCCTCAGGATGATATCATCCGTCTTCGGGCCCAGGAACGGGGTGGAGGTTCACGCCATCACCATCGACGAGGGGATAGAGGGCTACCGTCCTCCCAGCGTGGACATCGTCAGGAGGTTCTGCGATTCCAACGGCATCTCGTTCCATCTAAGGTCGTTCTCTGAACTGGGCGTGACGATGGACGAGGTGGCCCCCGTATCGGGGGATTCCAGTCCGTGCACCTACTGCGGGGTGTTCCGCAGGAGGCTTATGAACGACGAGGCCAGGAGGATAGGCGCCAACTGGCTGGCCACAGGTCACAACCTGGACGACATGGCGCAGTCGGTGATGATGAACTTCGTCCGCGGCGACGTCGAGAGGCTGGCGAGGATGGGGCCGCACGAGAAGGTCCAGCCGGGTCTCATCCCCAGGTTCATGCCCCTCAGGACGATCCCTGAGAAGGAGTGCCTGCTATACGCCCTTGTGTCCGGGATGGAGTTCTGGGACGGGGTTTGCCCCTACTGGCAGGAGGCCCTCAGGAACCAGTACCGTGACGTGGTGGACTCCCTGGAGGACAGGACTCCCGGCGTGAAGTTCAGCATACTTTCATCGTTCGACACCCTGAGGCCGATGCTACACAGGGAGTACACGCAGTCGGAGCTCCATCCCTGTCCGAGATGCGGCGAGCCCACCGTCGGGCGGAGCTGCAAGTCATGCCAGCTCCTCGACCGCGCCATCTCCGAGATCCGTCGCGAATGAGGCACCCACGGTCCCTTCGACCTTGTGGTTCTTGATGGAGTCGAAGTCCTGCCTGACGATGCGGAGCATCTCCCTGAACGTCGTGAAGGACTTCCTGCTGTTGGCGTAATGGTCGATGAACTCCTCCCTGAAGGGCACGACCCTGATGCCGCCCTCGTCGGTCTCCTTCCTGTCCTTGAACAGGTCCTCCACCGAATCGCATCCGTCGAACAAGCTGGACATCTGGAAGTCCACGATCATGAGGCTCATCATCTCGGCCTTCAGGTTCAGCGGCTCCAATCCGATGCCCAGGTAGAATATGTCCGCATGGACCTTCTCACTGAAGTATTTGAGAAGATCGGGGGACGAGACGAAGTCATACCTGGTGTCGATGACCTCCTCGATGAACTCCCTGAAGGCTGAGTCGAAGGGCCTGTTCCCGTGTGTTTCCGGGTTCATACCGTCAATAGGTTCGTAGGATCCCGCGGGGACAGCGTGGTAGACCTCCCCGCCCTCCGCGGTCTTGCCCTTCCTGTTGTGCACAAGGAACACCTGGCCGATCTCGTCGGGGATGTTGACGACCACCGTCAGGGTGGAGATGCCGATGCCCGTGTGGCGGTTCGACAGGTCGTAGGGTTCGATGGAGGAACGGTACGGGAGGTCGGGCATGCGGATGGCCTCAGGCGGGATGCGGCGGATGCGCATTGCATGGGCGATCTCGAAGGACAGGTAGTCGCACGTGTCGAAGAACTGGCAGTACTGGCATGTCCTCACCGGGACCGTCACCGAACCCCCTTCGGTCTTCGGTTCCTCCGCCAATGCGTAGATCGGGAGGTACGATATCTTCTTCCCGAGGGTCATCTTGACGTTGTCGGAATAGGTCAGTCCGCGGTACGGCATCCATCTGGGATGGCGGGTGTCGCCGACGTTTACCGGGGCATCCGATTCCACGGCGAGGACATCCTCCATGAGTACCCCTGCTCTGAACGGGACGACCCATCCGTCCCTGTACAGGAGCTGGTGATCCTTGATCCCGTACATCTGCAGGGCCTTGTCGGAGAACGCATACCTCTCCCGGGTGAGGGCCGAGTTGACCATCTTCAGCTCCTTCTCCAGCTTCTCTGTGCGGTGGTCCACGTACTCCCGGACGGCGAGGTATCCGAGGAACACCGCCAGGATCAGGGACGCGACGTCTATGATTGGGAGGGATTCCAGCATGGTCATTCCCTGATGTCTATAAACGGCACGATGTCGCAGCATCTGCAGGCGAAGCACATCGTCCTGCAGTTCTCGGTGGTCAGGCCGTGCCTCTTCATGGCAGCCATCTGCATCTCAGCCAGGTCGACGGCCTTCTGGGGGGTGATCTTCGTCCATCTGATGCCCGCGTCGATGAGGCGCTGCTTGTTCATCTCGTTGACCCTGAGCGCCCTGAGTCCGGGGAGGACCCCCATCCTGCACAGCCTCTCCATGATGATGTCCAGGTCGGCATCCGTCTCCCCC
Organism: Candidatus Methanomethylophilaceae archaeon; assembly: GCA_944320485.1. Lineage (GTDB taxonomy): Archaea > Thermoplasmatota > Thermoplasmata > Methanomassiliicoccales > Methanomethylophilaceae > Methanoprimaticola. Next base: position 96,385 of record CALUHQ010000072.1, on the reverse strand, counting down.
ATCCCGTATATGATGTTGGAGACCACGTTGCCGCGTCCGAATATGTCCACGGCATCCCTGAGCAGGTCCATGACGGCGTCGTAGTCAAGGTCGGGGCAGGCCTTGGCGAAAAGGTCCCTGCGCGGGGTCTCCAGGTTGATCTTGATCTCGTCGGCACCCGCATCCTTCAGACGCTGGATGTGCTCGCGCGAGGAGACGTACGGTTCAACGCCGATGGGCATGTCGGGGTACCTCTCGCGGACCGCTCTGACCGCTTCGACGAACCGGTCGACCGTCTCGTCCACGGAGCCTACGACGCCGCTGGTGAAGCTGACGCACTTCACGTCATGGAGCAGCATCGACTCCTCCAGCATGTCCATGATCCTGTCGACGGACAGGTGCTTGTCCTCGGACGGGTCCAGCAGCGGCGACGTGCAGTACGCGCAGCGGTACATGCACCTGGGGTCTAGGTTGAAGAACGCCTGCTCGGGGGCATGCCTGACCACGGGCTCTATCCTGACCCTGCGCATGAAGGGCTTGCCCTTCCTGGTCATGGACAGCCTGCCTTTCTCGTCGACCACGAGCTGGAACTCGCCCTCGCCGTAGGTGATGGTCTTCTTGACCCTGAAGCGTCCGAACGCGAACACCGCGGAACCGGAACCGGCGCCCGGTCCGGCAGTCGAATGGGAGACCCTGCATGGGAGGACGTAACCCTCCGGGAGGGACACGGCCCCTCCCAGAGTGAGGACGGCCTTCCTCCTCAGATCCTCTTCCATTTGGCCCCCTCCGAGGAGTCCTCGAGGGAGAATCCAGCGTCCTTCACGCGGTCGCGGATCATGTCGGCCAGGTCGTACATCTTGCGCTTCCTGAGCTCCTGGCGGAGGTCGATCAGGATGCCCATGACGGAGTCCAGCTCCTCACCCGTCTCGCCGTCCTCGGGCATGATCCCCAGGACGGAGTCGAACTCCCTGATCAGGGATATCCACGCCTCGGCGGTGGACACGGTCATGGACTTGGAGGACATGGCGATGTTGGACTCCTTGGCCATCTCGAACATGACGCCGATGGCCTCGCGGGTGTTGAAGTCCGAGTCCATGGCATCTTTGAACCTCTGCCTGTACCCGTCTACGGCGGACTCGTCGCATGCGCCCTCGGGGGCGGTGCGCAGGTACGCCTGGAGCTCCCTGTAGTTGTTGACGAGCTTGCCCAGTGCGGCCTCGGCCTCCTGGAGCATGTCCTCGCCGTAGACGAGCGGGCTCATGTAGTGGGTGTTGAGGAAGTAGAACCTGACGGTGCCAGTGGAGTACTTCGCGAGGACGTCCTTGACGGTGAAGAAGTTGCCCAGGGACTTGGACATCTTCTCCTCCTTGGACATCCCGTGGCCCTTGACCTGCAGCATCCCGTTGTGCATCCAGTAGTTGGCCAGCGGCTTCCCAGTGACGGCCTCGGTCTGGAGGATCTCGTTCTCATGGTGGGGGAAGATCAGGTCGTTGCCCCCGCCGTGGATGTCGATCTGCTCGCCGAGGTACCTGTAGATCATGGCGGAGCACTCGATGTGCCATCCGGGCCTCCCCTTGCCCCAGGGCGAGTCCCAGGAGATCTCCCCGGGCTTGGCGGCCTTCCACACGGCGAAGTCCATGGGGTCCCTCTTGTACGGGTCGGCGGCGATCCTGCCGGACGAGCGCAGGGACTCCAGGCTCTGGTTGGTGAGCCTGCCGTAGTCCTTCACCTTGGCGACCTCGAAGTAGACGCTGCCGTCGTCGGCGACGTACGCGTAGCCGTTGTCGATGATCCTCTGGACCATGTCGATGATGTCGCCGATGCACTCGCTGGCCTTCGGGTAGAAGTCGGCGCGGTTGAGCCCGAGCTTCTTGGTGTCCTCGAAGTAGCGGTCTATGTAGCGGGCGGACAGCTCCAGCGGGTCGATGCCCTCCTCGGCGGCGCGGTTGATGATCTTGTCGTCCACGTCGGTGAAGTTGGTGACGTGGGTGACCTCGTAGCCGGAGTAGCGGAGGTAGCGGGCGACCATGTCGAAGACGATCATGCTGCGGGCGTGCCCCATGTGGATGTCGTCGTAGACGGTGACCCCGCAGACGTACATCTTTACTTTTCCTGGCTCTATCGGTTTGAACTCCTCCTCGGAGTTGGTGAGGGTGTTGTGGATCCTGAGGGTCATCTGATCGCACGGCAATCATGGAGGTCATTTATAAGGGTCTGGTCGGGCCGGTGAGTCTGGGTATGGGCCGGTGAGGAGTCTACGACCCCTCAGTCCCTGGAGTCCCGGTACTCGAGGCACCTCTCCAGGAACCTGGCGGCGAACTCCGGGTTGGAGTAGTAGTAGAGATGGGGGTACCCGGCCAGCATGGTGCCGGTGTCGTGCATGCACGTGTACTCCCTGCCGCCGGTCTTGACCGCCTTCCAGTCATCCCCGCAGTTGTCGCTGTCCCAGTAGTGGAACTCGTGGCCCTTGATTGAGAGCGGTCCGCGTGTGACGCCGTCATCGTTCAGAGGTGAGAACGATGCGTATCCGAATCTTGTGAGCTTCCCCGTGTTCCTCACCGCCCCGTGGATGACGCCGCACATGCGGTGCATCTCGCCGTCGGAGCCCTCCATCTCGTCGTGGAGATACATGAACCCGCCGCACTCGGCGATGCAGGGCATGCCGCCCTCCACCTTCTCACGGATGTCATCCCTCATGGACACGTTGGATTCCAGCTCCGAGGAGTGCAGCTCTGGGTACCCGCCGGACAGGATTATGCCGTCGACATCCGGGACATTCGTGTCGTCCATCGGAGAGAACCTGACGATCTCGGCACCGCATCTCTCCAGAAGCTCCACGTTGTCCTCGTAGGTGAAGCAGAACGTCTCGTCTGCGGCCAGGCCTATCCTGACCCTCCCGTCGATGCGTCTGACCTCCGGGGCCGAGTACTCCAGGTCCGGGGCCTTGCCGGCGATGTCGAGGAGCAGGTCTATGTCGAGGGTCCCCTCCAGCACCTCCGCCAGCCTGTTCAGCTTGTCCTTCAGCTCGTCAATCTCGGACGGCAGGACCAGCCCCAGGTGCCTGCTCTCCAGGACCAGGTCGCTCACCTTGGGTACGTAGCCGATGGGCTCCACGCCCATCTCCCTCGCCGCCGGGGCGATGGTATCGAAGACCTTCTGGGACATGTTGTTGAATATGACGCCCCTGATGTTGTTCTCCCTGAACTCCAGGAAGCCCCTCAGCATGGGGAGGACGGATATGCTGGCACCTCTGCAGTTGAGCAGCAGGATCACAGGGATGTCCAGCTTCTCCGACACGTCGTAGGAGCTGGCCTGGGTGCTCATGATGCTGATGCCGTCGTAGATCCCCATGACGCCCTCGACGACCGACACGTCGCAGGTCTCGGCCGTCCTTCCGAACAGGTATCTCAGCGTGGGGTCGTCGACGAAGTACGCGTCCAGGTTCTTGGACCTGGCGCCGATGACCCTGGAATGGAACATCGGGTCGATGTAGTCCGGTCCGCACTTGAACGAGGCGACCCGGAGCCCGCGGTTCACCAGGGCCTGCAGGACGCCGCAGGTCACGAGGGTCTTCCCCGAACCGCTGGCGGGGGCGGCGATCATGAACCGGGGGAGGCTCATCTGCCCCTCACCACCGCGATGTACACGGGGTTCTGGCCTGTCATGAGGTGGTATCTGCCGAGCCTGCGGGACCTGGCCACGGTGATGTTGACGAGCTCCTCCTCAACCAGGCCCAGCTCCTTGATGACCTGGAGGGTCTCGCCCATGGTCTCCACCGTCACGGAGTTGATGACGATCCTGACGTCCGGGTTCTTCTCCAGGAGGCATTGGACTATCTGCTTCAGGTTCCCGGATGAACCGCCGATGAAGGCGTGGGTCGGTGCGGGCAGATCCTCCAGGGCCTCGGGTGCGAGCCCCCTGACGATCTCCAGGTTGGCCGTCTTGAACCTCTTGCGGTTGATGTCTATCAGGTTCGCCGCGGCCTCCTCCTTCTCTATGGCGTACACGGTGCCGTTCCAGGCTGTGAGGGCCATCTCGACGGACACGGAACCGGTCCCGGCTCCGACGTCGTAGACCACGGAGTCCGGGGACAGGCGCAGCTTGGCCACGGAAAGGGCCCTGACCTCGCTCTTGGTCATCGGCGCGTCCCCGCGGACGAACGCCTCGTCGGGTATGCCGATGGGGTTCCCGGTGTCCGGCGTCCTGTTCACGATCAGTGCCACGCAAAGGTCCCCGAAGGACTCCGCCAGGATCTCCGACGGCGTCCCGGTGACCACCCTCTCGGTGGGGTACCCGAAGTCCTGACCTATCGTCACAGTGACGTCGTTGAGCCCGTAGTCGAAGAGCTCCCTGCACATGGAGTGGACGGAGTCCTCCCCGGACAGGAGGGTGAAGACCTTCGGATGGGTGGCCACGAGGCCGACTATGTTGGAGGAGCGTCCGTGCGCGCTGGTGAGGTAGGCGTCCTGCCACGTCTCCCCGATCTTCGAGCACAGGTAGACGACCGACGAGATCCCGGCCTCCACCTCCACATCGTACCTGGATGCGTCGATGGCGGACAGGAGCTTGGTGGCGCCGCTGTAGAACCCCACATCCCCGGAGAGGAGTATCGCCACGTAGCGGTTCTCCGGATGGGAGTCGATGTAGTCTGCGATGAGGTCCGACCTGTACTCGGCGTACACGTCCTTGCCGCTGGTGTCCACGGCCTCCAGCATGCGCTTGGCGCCGATGACCAGGTCGGCCGATCTGACCTTCTCCGCGGCCCTGACTGTCATGTCGCCCGGACCCATGCCTATGCCGATGAGCACGACCTTCCTCCTGCCCTCGGGCACCGGAGTCGCTTCGGTCTCGGGGAGGTCCAGCCTCTCCCTCAGCAGATTCACGACCTCATCGTACGGGAGGCCGGTGTCGTCGGGCTTCCTTACGAGCACGACAGTGGCCCCGGCCCTCCTGGCGGCGCGGACCTTCTCCTCGTATCCGCCCACGGTGCCGGAATCCTTGGTGACGATGTATTCTGCTCCGATCTGGCGCAGTGTGGCGTAGTTGACGTCCTCGGAGAACGGGCCCTGTGCGCATATGAGGTTCCTGCCCTCGAATCCGAGCCCTACGGCCCTGGTCACAGAGTCCATGGTGGAGAGTACCCTGGCCACGACCCTGTCCTTGTAATCGGGTATGCGCGTGTAGCGGTCCAGCTCCTTGGATCCGGTCGCCGCCAGGATCGTCCCGGACCTGTCCATGAGGTATGTCACGGCATCATCCACGGAGTCCACGGTGACTATGCCGTCGGACCCGCCGATGTCGGAATCCGCCCTTCTCAGCCTGATGTACTCGGCACCGGACGCCTCGCACCCCTCGCGGATGTGCTTGGACACGGTGGTCGCGTAGGGGTGGGTGGCGTCCACGACGATCTCGTACATGTTCTCCGAGATCACGCGTGCGATGCCCTCGGCGCCGCCGCAGCTCCCGATCTGCACGTCTATGTTCGGGTCCGATTCCATGACCTCGGCGCCGTAGTCGGTCGCCACCCTCACATGTACCATCACACCGCAGGAGGCCAGCCATCTGGCGAGGCTCCTGCCCTCCGTCGTTCCTGAGAATATGAAGACGTCTTTCATTTCAAACGAACCTCGCTTCGAATGCGCGGGAGCAGACCGCGACGGTCATCCCGTCCTCGGCGGTCTTCCTCATGAGGAAGGAGTTTCCGCCAGATGCCCTGGCGGCGGAGCGCTCGCAGACGCAGTCCACGTCTGTGACCGAGCGCACGAACGTTGATTCGGAGAACTCACCGGGGACCGAGTTGAGCTCGTCCGCGGTGTAGAACGATGCCGGAGCCTTCAGGTATCCGGCGAGATCCAGGACGGCATCCTCGTCCTTCTTGAGATCGATGCTGGCCACCGCGCCCACCCTCTGGCGGGCGACCCCCAGGTCGTCCAGCTTCCTCAGGACGAAGTCCCTGAGCTTATCGGGGTCGGTGCCCCTCTTGCAGCCGACGCCGACGACGATGTCCATGGGGACCAGGTTCAGGGTGACGTCGAAGGGTCTGTCCAGAGGGTCCCCGGACACACGGACGCCGAACTCGCCGGAGTCCGCCATGGTGAGACCTTCGGGCAGCTCCCCGGACACGGGGATGTCGCTGCTGAACCCGACGAACCTGCCGTCCAGCACCCTTGCGGAAACGTCCTTGGCGATCTTGAGGGAAGACAGTCTCATCCCGTTGACGGTGGCGAACGTGTCGACGGAGAACCTGCCGTTGAGGTCGGTGGCCGTGGTTACGATCGGCTCCGCCCCGAGGCGCTGGGCGATCCTATCGGTGAGCGCGTTGCATCCACCTATGTGCCCGGAGAGCAGGGCTATCGCCCATCTGCCGTGCTCGTCCATGCTGACGACCGCGGGGTCCCTGTCCTTGCTCTTTATGAAAGGAGCTATGTGCCTCACGGCGATGCCCGTGGCGCCTATGAACACCAGGGCCTCGCATTCCATGAAAGACCTCTCCGTCCAATCCCTGACGGATCCGTCGATCCTCTCGACGCCGAGGCTGTCGGAGGAGGTCTTGCAGAACACACGGATGTCGTCCTCACTCAGAGCATCCCTCAGCCTGAGGGCGGTCCTGCATCCGTTGGTGGAGAACGCGATGGCGTTTATCCTCATTCGGAAACCCTCCGGATCTCCTCCCTGACCTCGTCAAGCATGGCATCGGCCAGGGATGTCTTCCCGAGAAGCCCGTAGACCGAGGAGAACATGACCGCGGAGGTGCGGATAGACCCGCCGGTGCGGTGGTTCATGTGGTATTCTATCTTCTCCATCAGCAGATCCGACACGGCGGGGATGAGCCCTGCACGGTCCAGCACCTCCAGGGCGTCGTCGGTCGATATGCAACCCATGACCTCCCTGACCACGGATATGTCGGCTCCGGCCACGGCGGCGTTGGCCGCCAGTATCTCCATCCTGGAGTCTGCGTTGCGGGAATGGGTGTTCATGATCCCGCCCGCGAGCTTGACGATCTTGCCGAGGTTCGATACCAGGACCACGTCCACATGGAGCTCGCAGGCATGGTCGAGCATCTCGCCCACGAAGTTGCTGCATTTGACGGCGAAATCCGGGTCTATCCCGGGGATGCTCTCGGAAAAGTCCCTCCCGTAGTTGCCCGGCACGACCAGCAACACCCTGTCGCCCTCCGCGGCCCTGACGTCCATCTCCTTGCGGATGGTGTCCACGAGGGCGGTCTCGCTCATGGGCTCCACGATGCCGCTGGTACCGAGTATCGATATGCCGCCGACGATCCCGAGGCGGGGGTTGAACGTCCTGACGGCGATGGCCTCCCCCTCCGGGACAGAGATGACGGTCGACAGTCCGCCGGGGTAGTCGCATGATTCGGACACGTCGGCCAGTGCCTCGGCGATCATCGCGCGGGGGACCCTGTTGATGGCGGCGTTCCCGGGGGGCTGGTCGAGCCCCTTCCTGGTGACCCTCCCGACTCCGACACCGCCGTCTATGGATGTACCGCATTCCGTCTTCGTGACGTCGGCGTACACCAGGACACCGTGGGTGGTATCGATGTCGTCGCCCCCGTCCTTGCGGACCGCGCACCTAGCATGGTCGCCGTCGAACGTCAGGTCCTCGACCGGCAGGTCCAGGACGATCCCCTTGGGGGTCCTGATCTCGACAGAGTCCACCGGCCTCTGGGTGAGGAGCGCCAGGGCGGCGGCCTTCGAAGCGGCCGCGGCACAGGTGCCCGTGGTGTGCCCTCTTCTGAGTTTCCTGTTGTTTACATAGACGTACAGATCGGAATCGGAGGTCATGTGGGTCCGTCCAGGGGGTACCCTGAGGGTACCTGAAATGTGAATTGGATGCATCCGCCAACTTATAATACTTCGGTCACCATGGCAAATGCAGTAGGAGTCGCTATAATGGCAGGCAAACTGTACGGCATCGGAGTCGGTCCGGGGGAGCCCGGGCTGCTCACCATCAAGGCCAAGGAGATCCTGGACAGGTGCGGCGTCATCGCTTTCCCCGTCAAGAAGCCGGGGGAGGGAAGCGTCGCGCTCGATATCATAAAACCGAACGTGGACATCTCCGAGAAGAGCATAGAGGAGTTCCTTTTCAGCATGGATCCCGACGATTCCGTCAGGGAGAGGTGCCGTGCAGAGAACATGGACAAGATGTGCAGGCTCCTGGACAACGGGGAGGACATCGCCATGGTGACTCTCGGCGACGTTGGCGTTTACAGCACCTACATGTACATCGACAAGGACATAAGGGCCAGGGGATACGAGACCGAGGTCATCCCCGGGATACCGTCGTTCTGCCACGGGGCCGCCCTTGCGGGCGTCCCGCTCATGATCGGCAACGAGGGACTCGCAGTGGTGCCCGTCGCCAAGGAGAACTCCAAGCTCCTGGAGGAGGCCATCGACAACTTCGACAACATCGTGGTCATGAAGGCGTTCAAGTCCATCGGCATGCTCTGCGACATGCTGGAGTCCAAGGGCATCCCCCTGGAGTCCGCCACCGTCGTCAGCAACGTGGGCATGGAAGGGGAGTACGTCGGCCCCATGGTCCGCGACAGGGAGTACGGCTACTTCACGACAGTGATCATCAAGAAGAAGGGGTGATTCGGAAATGATAACATTCATAGGGGCGGGTCCCGGGGACCCCGAGCTGCTCACACTGAAGGGCAAGAGGCTGATCGACGAGGCCGACGTGATCATCTACGCAGGCTCACTCGTCAATCCGGAGGTCCTCTCCGGTCACAAGGAAGGGGCCAAGATCTACAACAGCGCTCTGATGGACCTCGACGAGGTCATAGACGTCATGGAGAAGGCCGAGAAGGAGGGGAAGAAATGCGTCCGCGTGCACACCGGCGACCCCGCCATCTACGGCGCCCACAGGGAGCAGATGGACAGGCTGGACAAGCTCGGGATAACCTACGAGGTCGTCCCCGGCGTGTCCTCCTTCCTCGGCACCGCCGCCGTCCTCAACAAGGAGTTCACCATGCCCGGCAAGAGCCAGACCGTCATCCTCACCAGGATGGAGGGCAGGACGCCGATGCCGGCGGGGGAGAAGCTCCCTGACCTGGCAAGGCACCATGCCTCCATGGTCATCTTCCTGTCCATCGGATTCATGGACGAGATGGTGAGGCAGCTGGAGGAGGGCGGCTACGAGCCCACGACCCCTGTCGCCGTCGTATACAAGGCCACCTGGCCCGACCAGAAGATCGTCACCGGTACCCTGAGTGACATCGCCCAGAAGGTCAAGGACGCCGGCATCAAGAAGACTGCCCTGACGGTCGTCGGTGACTTCCTCGGCGACGAGTACGAGCTGTCCAAGCTCTACGACAAGCACTTCACCACCGAGTTCCGCAAGGGGGTCGAGTGAGGTGCCCGGCAGACTGCACGTGGTCGGCTTCGGTCCCGGGGGTCATGAGCACATGACCTTCAAGGCGGCCCAGGTCATCCAGGATGCCGACGTCGTCACCGGGTACACCACCTACATCAACATGCTGAGGCCGATCTTCCCCGACAAGGAGTACAAGGCCACCGGCATGATGAAGGAGGTCGAGAGATGCAGGATGGCCATCGAGGATGCGATGTCCGGGAAGGACGTCGCCATGGTCTCCAGCGGGGATTCCGGGATATACGGGATGGCGGGCATCGTCTACCAGCTGGCCGACGAGATGGGGGCCGACATCGAGATCGACACCGTTCCCGGCATGACCGCCGCCTCCACGGCGGCCTCCGTTCTCGGGGCGCCGCTGATGCACGACATCGCCATCATCAGCCTCTCCGACCTGATGACCCCCATAGACCTGATCATGGAGAGGGTCGAGTGCGCCGGGAAGGGCGACTTCGTCGTGTGCCTCTACAACCCCAAGAGCAAGACGAGGACGGAGTACCTCAACGATGCTCAGAGGATACTCCTCAAACACCGCTCCCCGGACACCCCGGTCGGGATAGTAAGGAACGCCGGCAGGGAGGACGAGAGCAAGCAGGTTACCACATTAGGCGACCTGGACAAGGCGGATGTGGACATGTTCTCGATAGTCATCATCGGGAACTCGCAGACGTACGTGTCGAACGGCAGGATGATCACACCAAGAGGATACAGAATCGGAAGTGATTGATTTGGCATTGGAATTCGTGAAACCCGAGGACATAGAGAAGCGCAGCATGCAGATCATAACCTCGGAGCTCAACGGCAGGACGTGGCCGGAGCCCCAGTTCTCCATCGTGAAGAGGTGCATCCACACATCCGCGGACTTCGACTACGCTGACAACCTTACCTTCTCCGAGGATGCAGCCAACATAGGCGTCCAGGCCATCAGGGACGGCGCGGACATCGTGACCGACACAAAGATGGCCGCCGCTGGAATCAACAAGAAGAAGCTGGCCGCCTACGGGGGCAAGGTCCACTGTTTCATCAGCGACGACGACGTCGTGGCTGAGGCGAAGGAGAGGGGATGCACCCGCGCCACCGTATGCATGGAGCGCGGCGCGGAGATCGCCAGGGAGAAGCCCGTGATCTTCGCCATAGGCAACGCGCCCACCGCCCTGGTCAGGCTCGCGGAGCTCATCGACGCCGGGGAGGTGAAGCCCGCCCTCATCATCGGTGCCCCGGTGGGGTTCGTCAACGTCGTCGAGTCCAAGGAGATGATCATGGAGAGGGACATCCCGTTCATCGTCCCCAAGGGGAGGAAGGGCGGCTCCAACATCGCGGCCACCATCTGCAACTCCATGATCTACTACAAGGGATGAATCTTCTTACCCGCCGCTAGGCGGGAAATTTTATCCACTATCTATCCAGCCTTCGCCTTCCCATTTTAAATCATTTATTGTCCATAGAGCCATACCCCGGTAAGGTATTTTATAAAGAAAATAGGATGGATTCCGATGTCGTCGTGATGATTATCGGGCCGATCGATCTTCGTGTCCAGGCGATACAGCCATAGGCATGTCGATCTCCGATGGATATCGGTTCTTACGCGATATTGAGTTGGATGCATTATCCTAATGGTTTTATAGGACCAGTTGGTTACTATATCCAATTCCTATCGGTAGCGGGGATGACCGCGGACAAGACCGTACGGACCGGTTCCGTGCGGCACATTCAAAGGTGAAAACTTATGCACATAATGGAAGGATATCTAGATCCCATATGGTGTGCCGTGTGGTTCATCCTCGCAATTCCCTTCATCGTGTTCGGTGCCAGGGCGATTGTGAAGCTGATGCGCGAGCACCCTGAGCAGAAGATGACCGTCGCCCTCTCCGGGGCCTTCATATTCCTGCTCTCATCTCTCAAACTGCCCTCCGCCACGGGTTCGAGTTCGCATCCCACGGGAACCGGGCTCTCCGCCGTCCTGTACGGCGTCAGCGCCACCTCGTTCCTCGCGCTCATCGTCCTCATCTTCCAGGCGATCCTCCTGGCGCACGGCGGAATCACCACCCTGGGGGCCAACGTGTTCTCCATGGGTATCTTCGGTCCCCTGTGCGGTATCCTCATATGGAACCTCATGAGGAAGGCCGGCGCCAGCATCCCCGTGAGCATGCTCGGGGCCGCGGTCGTCGCAGACCTCCTGACCTATGTCTGCACCTCCGTCCAGATGGGACTCAACTGGGGAGGGTACACCGAGTTCCTCACGACCTTCGCGGTCACTCAGATCCCCCTGGCCATCGTCGAGGGAATCCTGTTCTACATGTTCGCCACGTACCTCCTCAACAACAAGCCCGAGGTCTTCGAGACCGCTGGAGGGATCATCTTCCCCAGGAAGGAGGCCCAGGCCGTCACCGAGACCGGGTCCAAGAAGTCCAAGTGGGTGTACACCGCAGGCTTCGCCATCATCGCCGTCGCGGTCATCGCGATCCTCGCCTACGGGTCCATGCACGGATTCGGGTTCGGCGGGGCGGATGACGCCGCCGGTGGAATCGTCGGGGACGACTACGAGCCCTGGTGGACCGGAATCTGGGGAGACTACGAGCTGCCCGGCGAGACCGAGAGCATGCTCTTCGCCCTGCAGGCCGCGATCGGGGCCATCATCATCGGGTTCTTCATCGGCAGGTACACCAAGTCCAAGGCCGAGAGGGAGTCCGGCGACTCCGGCAACGGCGGAAGCAAGAGGGAGCCCGTGGAGACCGTCTCCGAGCCTGCAGCGCCCGCGAAGACGGAGAAGTACTACTACAGGTGAATCGGATGGCGGGGAGGAACGGTTCCGGCAGGGCCAGACAGAAGGATTCGGGCGTGTCCGAGCACATCCAGATGGATGCCCTGGCCTACAGCTCGAGGATGCTGAACTGGCCCCCTCTCGGGAAGCTCCTCCTCGTCATCTCCTTACTCATCGTAAACGTCATGACCGACTCGGTCATCGTGGCGGTGGCCGTGATGGTCCTGGGTCTCGCACTGATGGCGTACTCCACCAACATGAGGATACCGTTCATGCTGGGGGTCGCCATCGGCGAGGCCCTGCTGATCCTCATAGTCGCCTGCGGCATCATATCCGTGAACGGCGACACATCACAGCCATGCGTCTGGAGCGCGGACTTCCTGTGGATGGACTTCTACATGACCGTCGACAGCTTCAACCAAGCCTGGCTCGTATTGATAAGGGCGCTCGCCGGCATCACCGTGATGATGGCCTTCGCCACTTCTACGCCGATCCCCCATCTCGCCCAGGCCCTCAGGCAGATCAGGATACCGGACGAGATCTGCGAGATCGTCGTCCTGATCTACCGCTACGCGTTCCTCCTCCTCGAGAGGCTGGACACGATGTGGAGCGCCGCCGGCAGCAGGCTTGGGTTCTCCGGTCTCAAGAGGTCCATGAGGACCACGGCGTCCATAGCCGTGGGGATATTCACGTCGTCTATGAACCTGGCCGACAAGGCCCAGGTGTCCCTCGAGTGCAGGGGGTACCGCGGCTACTTCCCGATATACAACCGTCCCCCGAAGGCGGGTGTCACATGGGTCGGGTTGGCGGTCCTGGCCTTCGCACTGCTGTATGTGCTGGGGACCTACACCGAGGGGCTCGTGGACTTCGCAGGTCTCATGGGGGTGAGCGCCTGAAGTACATCCTGGAGGCGAGGAACGTCTCCTACAGTTACGGGAAGGGGTCCGACGGCCACATGTCGCTGCACGACGTCTCCCTCGGGATAAGGGAGGGGGTCAGGACCGTCATTCTGGGCGCCAACGGAGCCGGCAAGTCCACCCTGTTCTACCATTTCAACGGCGTGTTCAAACCGAAGGAGGGCCAGTTGTTCTACAGGGACATACCCATGAGCTACGAGAGGGAGCACCTCTACGAGCTCAGGGAGGACGTCTCCGTTGTGGTCCAGAACCCAGACGAGCAGATTTTCTCCACGACCGTCGAGGAGGACGTGGCGTTCGGACCCATGAACGGCAACATCCATCCTGACATACTCGAGCAGAGGATCAGGGACTGCCTGTTCAAGGTCGGCATGGAGGACTACAGGTACCGCCCGACGACGCAGCTCTCGTACGGACAGAAGAAGAGGGTGGCCATCGCCGGTGCCCTGGCCATGGAGCCGAAGGTCCTCATCCTCGACGAGCCGACAGCGGGTCTGGATCCGCAGATGTCCCACGAGGTCATGGAGCTGGTGGACCAGATGTGCCTAGCCGGTACGACGGTGATCATCTCGACCCACGACGTCGACCTGGCCTACGCCTGGGCGGAGGAGATCCATGTCCTGAGGCACGGCCGCCTCGTGTACTCCGGCGAGCCCGAACCATTCTTCGACGACAAGGACGCTGTTGCCCTGGCGGGCCTCACGCTTCCGCACACGTTCTCGGTGAACCGCTCCCTGGAGGGCATCCGCGGGCTGCCCGAGGAGCCCTACCCGAGGACCAACAGCCAGCTCCTGGCCAAGCTGTCCCCTCCGGATGCCGTGTTCGGCAGGATCCACATCAGGGAGGCCGGGGACGACCTGGAGGATTCCGACAGCGAGGGCCTCGTGGTCGGGATCTACGGGTTCAGGACCAGGAAGCTGTTCTCCACGAAGGGCCTCAGGGCCGACATATACTTCAACGCGGTCGAGGGCTGCTGCCTGAGCGCCATGCAGGGCAGGGACACGGTCATCTACTGCGATCCGGAGCTCAAGGATGTCATAGCGGACAGGGTCCGCGACGTATCGAGGTTCGGAAGGATTCCGGAGGTGGTCGTGTGAGCGAGGACATCATCGGGACTGTAGATCTCACATACAGGTACTCCGGCAACGAAAGCCCGTCGCTGGACGACGTCAACATACGCATCAGGAAGGGTGTCAAGACAGTCATCCTGGGAGCCAACGGAGCAGGCAAGTCCACTCTGTTCTACCATTTCAACGGGGTCTACCGTCCGAGTTCGGGGACGGTCTCATTCGATGGGGCCCCTCTGTCGTACCGCAGGAAGGCCCTCAGGGCCCTGAGGTCCAGGGTCTCCGTGGTGCTTCAGAACCCCGACGACCAGATATTCGGACAGACTGTCGAGGAGGACGTCGCTTACGGCCCCCGCAACCTGGGTCTGCCGGAGGACGAGGTCTCGAGGCGGGTGGAGTCCGCCCTCAACCTGGTCGACATGTCCGACCTGAGGGACAGGAACACCATGAAGCTCTCCTACGGTCAGAGGAAGAGGCTAGCACTGGCCGGTGCATTGGCCATGGACCCGGAGGTCCTGGTCATGGACGAGCCCACCGCCGGTCTGGACCCCCAGATGGCCCTGGAGCTGATGGAGCTCGCCGAGCAACTGCATCACGCCGGCACCACCGTGGTGATCTCCACGCACGATGTGGACCTGGCCTACGCCTGGGCCGACGAGATACATGTCCTCAGGCACGGTCAGCTCATATACTCAGGAGATTCGGAGGGATTCTACTCCGACCCGGTCCGTGTCTACATGACAGGGGTCATGCAGCCTTCGATGTTCCTGATCAACAAGAGCCTCTGCGACATGCGCGGCGTGGGGGAGGCCCCGTATCCGAGGACCGAGACGCAGCTTGTATCAAAGATGGCATCCGGCGAGAAGGGGAGGTTCATCATAGCCCCCGTCGCGGACGAGATGGTTCCGGCCATGGTCGACGCCGCGGTCCGCCGTCTCGGCGGCACCGAGATCCGTCTCGGGATATACGGAAGCAATTCCCGCAGACTGCTGCCAACCAGTGGCATCCCCGTTGACTACGTGTTCGACGGGTTCGAATCCTGCATGTCGGAGTGTCTGATGGGAAGGGATGTCGTGCTCCTTTGCGACGACGACTGCCTGGAGATCATCGAGTCCAAGATCCGCCGTCTGGAGGATTTCGGCACCACCGTCGATTGGTCCGTCCTCGAGAGGTCCACAGTGCCTTTCGAGTGATATGACCAGCTACCATCGTCTGTGACGGGGGTCTGTGTCCATTCCCGATCCAGGATTCGTGTCGATCAATAGTTGGATGTATATGCCAACTATTTATATACCGAGACACGATATCATGACAGCCACGGAGCAATCTACTCCTACGATGATTTCCTCCTTAACGTCAGCGTCCGGCTGAACGATTGAGCCGTGGCACCTCCACCTCATCGATGCTTTCGACGATCAGCTGGGGCGGGACTCTGTGCCGTCGGGGTACCTGATGTACCTCTCGGTCCCGAGGGGCTGTGCCTGGTCGACGTACTGCCAGGGCCATTCGTGGTACTCCTTCCTGCGTATCTCGTCGAGTCCCGCACGCACCTCCGACAGCGTCTCCAGGCAGACGGGGCCGTACATCGACATCTTCTGGTTAATCGGTACGCCCTCGAGAAGCCAGATGACGGACTGCTCCGGGCCGTTGACCACATCGACATCCCTGTTCTCGAGGATCTTCACCCTGCTGCTCCCCTTGACATCGACGTCCAACACAGTGGCGCTCCCAGGGGTTATGATGTACAGGTTCCTGCTCGCCCCATCCCTGGCGGGGTCGATGGTGATACTCGAGCCCGGTTCGACCGAGAACCTGATGATCCTTACCCCGTGCTCGCCGTCCGCCCAGGTGTTCCTGCTGGGGGAGTACGCACGCCTTCCGTCGAAGCTGCCGCAGATGACCTTGGCCGTCCACCCGTCGCCTTCGACGACCGGTATCTCCTCCCTCCAGACGGTGGTTACCGTGTTCTCGCGGTTCTTCAACTCCAGGGGCAGGTTGACGAAGATCTGGGTAATGTCGTTGGGGTTCCTGTCCTCCTGCTCGGTGAGGGGATACATCTCGTTGTGCTCGTACCTGGAGGATGCGCTCACCCACTGCACGTCGCCGAACCCGAACCTTCCCTGAACGCCCTCGGTGTCGTGATGGTCCACGAAGCCCTTCTCGGCCAGCGTCACTGTCTCGTATCCCCAGTGGGCGTGCATGGGGAATCCCGGCACGACCTTCCCGTGGTACATACGGTACCCGAACCTCATCTCGTAGTCCCTGCCGAGGTCGCGTCCGCGGATCTCCTCCAGAGGAGGGGCCTGCTGCCTGTTCCCATGCGGGTAGTCGTCCTCGTGATGCGAGGCGAAGATGAAGGGATCCTCGGTGTCCCAGTGCATCCCGATGGGGGAGACCTTCACGGGGCCGGATGATTTCCTGGAGAAGAGGGCCATGTCACTGGAATCCGGATGTCACGGATTAACCTTTGGAAGACCGGGTCCGGAGACCATGAACCATCAGGTACAGACTCCGTCGATGCATCCGTAGAACTGTTGCGGAGTGTACAGGCTCTTGATCGTAGGATGGGCCGGCCGTCGGGAGCGGGCTTCCCCTGTGACACCCCACCGTCCTCCGGCGATGATGACGGACTGGCGCCGTGGACATGCGGTCCGGAGGTTCCGTCCGCTCTCGGGGCGACGTTCCATGCCCTGACCGACCCGAACGGTCGACTTCTGCTCTCGATATTTAATAAAGGCTGTCCATAATCCTTTGGAGGCACGATATCCAAAGAATTGATGGCCCTCTGGTAACTACAATCCGGGGATCCGGGCGTGGGCTTTATCACGGGATTGGGGGTTCGGGTCATCATGGCAGACGGCATCCGCCTCAACAAGTTCATCAGCGAATCGGGAGCGGCCTCCCGCCGTGCGGCCGACAGGCTGGTGGAGGAGGGCAGGGTCACGATCAACGGCCGCGTTGCGGTCCTCGGGGACAAGGTCTCGGAGGGGGATGTCGTCGCATTGGACGGGAAGGTCCTGGGACGCAAGCAGAAGGACATCATCCTGGCCTTTAACAAGCCCCGGGGTATCACATGCACCTCGAGCCCGGATGACCCGGACAACGTGATCGATTTCATCGGGTATCCCGAGAGGATCTACTCGGTCGGTCGCCTGGACAAGGATTCCGAGGGGCTCCTCCTGATGACCAACAACGGTGAGCTGGCCAACAGCATAATGAGGTCAAGGGCGGAGCACGAGAAGGAGTACATCGTGTCCGTCGACAGGAAGGTCACAGACGAGTTCGTCAGGGGCATGTCCTCGGGGGTTCCCATCCTCGGAAGGGTCACGAAGAGGTGCCTGGTGGAGAGGACGGGGGACAAGGAGTTCAGAATCGTCCTCAGGCAGGGGCTCAACCGCCAGATCAGGAGGATGTGCGGCCACTTCGGGTACACCGTCCTCAGGCTCCGCAGGATACGCGTGATGAACGTGGAGCTGGGGGACCTTCCGGTCGGGAAGTACCGCGATCTGACAGACGAGGAGCGTGACGAACTCTTCAGGCAGCTCGGCATGTGATGGTCACGGACCGAGGGATGTTATCGGTACGACAATCACCCCGTCCGGACGGGTGTACGCATAGGTGGTCATCCCGCATATGACGCAGAGGATCGACGGAGGATGTCCCTCCTTCGTGAAGAACTCGTTCATCTTCAGCAGATTCTCTGCAGCGGAATCCACCTGTCCGAAACCCAGTTTGATCTCAAATGCTCCCCAACGACCGTCTTCCATCTCCACCACGGCATCAATCTCCCTGCCCCTGCCATCGCGGTAATGGAACATGCGGCCCCCATCATGCTCCGCATAGATCTGCAGGTCATGTTCGCAGAGGGATTCGAAGATGAATCCGAACATCTCCAGGTTGTCGGTGAGCTTCTTCTTGTTGAGTTCCAGGGCGGCTACGGCAAGGGAGACATCAGTGAGATGACGTTTGGGGCTCTTTCCGATGCGAGCGTCTGATTTGAGATTCGGACTGAAGCTTGGGGTGTCGTCTATAAGATGCATCCTGAACAGGCAGTCGAGGTATTCATTGTAGGTCTCGACTGCTATGTTCTCGTTGTCGAATTCTCTCATGTCCTGCATTATTTTGCTGTGTGAGGCGAGGGTGCTCTCGTTGCGTGCCAATGACCTTAGGAGGATGCGCATCTTGTTCTCGTTCCTGCTCTTCCCATCCATATGTGCTGCGTCTTCGGCTGCACGGGCGACGTAATCCCTTGCTATCATCCCGCGGTTGGTTCTGCCGTCGATGGAATCGGGCCATCCTCCGCGTATGCACAGGTCCATGAGATGTTCCAAGCTGACGGTGCCGTATTTCGTTGTCGTCAGTTCCTCATCAAACATCCTTTGCAATGACACTGTTCCGTCAGAATCTCCCGTCTCAAAAAGCGTCATCGTGCGCATACGGATCTTCCTTATGCGTCCTGTGCCGCTGTGGATGTATTCTTTCCTGAGAGGGACCGACGATCCTGTGAGAATGTAGCGTCCTTTCGTTCTGTCCTCATCCACCGCGTTCCTAACGATGTCCCAGATGGCGGGTATCTCCTGCCATTCATCTATCAGATGTGGCGTCTTCCCCTTAAGAGCAACGTTGGGATCTGCCAGTATGAGGTCCCTGTTACGGATCACAAGTAGAAGGATTTCCTTAGAGTTAGTAGAAGGATTTCCATAGAATGAATGGAAGTTATTCCAATCTAACATGGGATGTCCCGAGACGTCCCATCTCGGACGTCCCGGGAGGACCTCATGCGATCCTTTCACAGAGCCAGTCGCCGATGAATCCGTACACCTCAGCGTTCCCTCTCTCGTTGAGGATTTCGTGCCTCATCCCTGGGAACAGTCTCTTCTCAGGAGAGAGGCCGTATCCCTCCAACCCAGCTTTGGCACGTTCGACGCCCTTCCCGAAGTCTCCGACCGGGTCGTCCTGCCCGGAGACGAATAGCACCGGCAGGCCCTTGGGGATGTTGCCGAACCCTTCGCGCTTCCCGACCCTGCGGATCATGGTGAACAGGTCGCGGTACGCAGCATCGGTGAACCTGAACCCGCAGTCGGGGTCGGCGTCGTATGCACGGAGGGCGTCTGGGTTGGAGCAGAGCCACTTGTTGGGGAGGTCAGGCTCGGTGAAGTGCTTGTCGTAGTTTCCGAAGACGAGGTTGTTAAGGAGCTCGCTGCGGTGGTGCGTGCCCTTTACCATGCACAGGAGCTTGGCGATGGACAGTGCCAGAGAGACCTGGTATCCCGCCTGTTGGCCGGTACCCATGATGACCGCAGCATCGATGTTCCGGCCTCCGACGGTGAGGAACCTCCTGGTCACGAAGGATCCCATGCTGTGACCCAAGACGAAATGGGGGATGCCGGGGAGGTCGGACACCATTCTGGCGTTCACCAGCCCCATGTCCGAGACCAGCATGTCGTCGCCGTTCTCCTCTGCGATGAAGCCCTTCTCCTCGGATGTGCCGCCGTGTCCCAGATGGTCGTGGCCGTACACCGCTATCCCCCTGGAGTTCAGGTAGGATGCGAAGTCCGAGTATCTAAGGATGTGCTCGGTCATCCCGTGGACGATCTGCAGGGAGGCGACGGGCTCGCCCTCGGGCATCCACCTGTAGCAGTTCAGGGTCTCGTCTCCGCGGGACGATGCGATCTCGAAGTTCTCGGGTTCCATGGACATGTCTCTCCCTGCCGGGTATATGTCGTTTGCCTTGGACCATTGGATGAGTCCGGCGGATTCCAGGCGAAGGAGGGATATAGGGGAACATAACCTGATTTGGACGTATCCCAAGAGTGTTATTTTCGTAGATGAAAGTATTAATAGACTGCTTCCATTCAAAGCACATGCGCAGAATCGCGGTCTATGGCAAGGGCGGAATAGGGAAGTCCACCACGGTCGGGAACGTCTCCGCCGCCCTCGCGGGCCGCGGTCTGAAGGTTATACAGATAGGATGCGATCCCAAGGCCGACTCCACCCGCGCGATAGCCGGGAGGAGGATCCCCACGGTCCTCGAGACCATGAGGGACAATCCCGACCCGGAGCTCGAGGACATCGTCTTCGAGGGGGACGGAGGGGTGCTCTGCGTCGAGTGCGGAGGCCCCAGGCCCGGAGTCGGCTGCGCCGGGCGCGGGATCATCGCGGCATTCGAGCAGCTGGAGGACCTGGACATGATCGGCGTCTACAAGCCGGACGTGATCCTCTACGACGTGCTCGGCGACGTGGTCTGCGGCGGCTTCGCCATGCCCATAAGGAACGGCTACGCCAGGGACGTCTTCGTGGTGACCTCCGGGGAGATGATGTCGCTGTACGCGGCGAGCAACATCGCCTACGCGGTCAATGACCTGACCCACGACGGCTACGCCAGGCTGGGCGGGCTGATCCAGAACTCCCGCGGCGTCAAGGACGAGGACGCCCTCGTCGACAGGGCCGCCGAGGAGATGGGCACCAGGGTTGTCCACAGGCTGCCGAGGGACCCCGCCGTGCAGAGGTGCGAGGACAGGGGCACCACGGTGGTCCGGGGCGAGCCGGAATCGGCGATGGCCGCATCCTACAGGGAGCTGGCAGACAAGCTGCTGGCGGCGTCCGAGGACTCCGCCGGCGGAATGAGATTCGAGGGTGAGTGAGATGACCACCGGCATCATGATAGCTGGCCACGGTTCGACCATGGCATTCAACAAAGGGGTCCTGGACATGCAGGCAGACCTGCTCAGGTCCAGGGGATACGACAACGTGTACGTTGGATTCAACGAGTTCTCCATCCCGTCCATAAGGGAGACGGCCGAGGAGATGGTGAAGGACGGGTACGACGACATAATCGTTCTCCCGTTCTTCGTGGCCTCCGGGCTCCACGTGACCAGGGACATCCCGATGAAGCACTTCGGGCTCCCCAGGGACGCCACCGACGGCGAGGTGGAGATCGAGGGGAAGAGGGTCAGGGTCCGCATTGAGCAGCCCTTCGGGGAGGACCCGAACCTCACGGACATCCTGGCCGAGAGGATAGAGGAGCTCAGGACTCCCGGGAAGGACACCAGGGTCATCGTCATGGGGCACGGCTCCAGGCTGAGCTTCAACTCCGACGTGGTCACCCTGAACGCCAAGCGTCTCGAGGAGAGGGGCTACGGGAAGGTGTACGTCGGTTACAACGAGTTCAACGAGCCGAAGATCGAGGACGTCATCCCCAAGATGATCGACGACGGCGCGGAGGAGATCATCGCCCTGCCCCTGTTCATATCCCTGGGGAAGCACCTCACCATGGACGTCCCCGGGAAGCTCGGAATCGAGGACTTCTCCGACGGCGGCATCGTCCACAGGAACGGCAGGGACGTGGAGCTCAAGTACGCCGTCCCGGTCGGGGGCGACCCCAGGCTATGCGACGTCCTGGTGGAGAAGCTGAGGAAGTACGAGTGATACGATGCGCGTTCTCATTCTCGACATGGTGCACGGCGGGGATCTCCTGGCAATGAGGCATCTCGCCGAAGGGGACGACGTGACCTGCGTCGACGTCTACGGGATCTGCCCGCAGTCACGCAAGGAGGAGCTCAGGTCCATGGAGATCAGGGTCGCGGACTCCGTCCCCGAGGGGAGGTACGACGTGACCGTGATGCCCAAGCACTGCCCCATGTCGTTCCTGGGGGATGCGGAGCCCGGGCAGGTCGTCACTTTCAGCCAGGACGTCAACCGCTTCATAGAGGACGGCAGGTTCAGGATAGAGGTCACCGGCGTCAAGGGGAAGACCAGCGCCTGCTACCTCATCGCCAAGATGCTACACGACTCCGGGAGGAGGGTCCTCCTGCACACCTCCAGGGGCGAGGGGCCGTGGACCGACGAGGGCCATCTGATCGAGAGGAAGGTC
Source organism: Candidatus Methanomethylophilaceae archaeon (assembly GCA_944320485.1). Taxonomy (GTDB): domain Archaea; phylum Thermoplasmatota; class Thermoplasmata; order Methanomassiliicoccales; family Methanomethylophilaceae; genus Methanoprimaticola. Next base: position 74,398 of record CALUHQ010000072.1, on the reverse strand, counting down.
AGCATCGCCCCGCCGTACCTGATGACGCTGGCCGCGGGCGACTACGACGCCGTCGTGTGCGAGGTTTCGCTGGGAGGCTCCGGGAAGGCGGACATCGCCTGCATAACGAACCTGGTCGAGGACTACGGCATAGCGAGGAACACGTTCAAGGCCTCCGAGGCCAAGAGGGACATATTCACGGACCGCGGGAGGAACATCGTCCTCAGGGACGAGGTCCCGTTCTGGTCCCAGTACTGCAAGGATCTGACCCCGTACGGGGGCAGGGTCAAGGTGGCTTCGCCCCCGAGGCTCGGCGAGGGCCTGAGGGTCGTCGTCGACTACGACGGGGAGTCCGAGGTGGTCCTGGACGGTTCTTACATCTCCACGGAGTACCTCGGCGCCATGGACCTGGCCCTGGAGGTCTGCCACAGCATGGGCGTCCCGAGGGAGTCGGTGCTTGAGTCCCTCAGGTCGTTCAGGGGCGTCCCCGGCAGGGGTGAGATCCTGGAGGAGGACGGAAGGAAGGTCATCCGCGAGAGGAACCCCGGCATCTCCCACATCTCGATCGGACTCACGCTGGAATGCCTGAGGGAGATGGACGCCCTGGACGGGGCCATGATCATCCTGGACCCGGTGAGCAGGAGGGTGTGCGATAAGATGGACCGCGACCAGATACAGGCCGTCGTGGACTCCTACGGCGTCCCGATGGTGGTCACCAACGGGGACGGCGTGAGGCCCGAGGTCCCCGAGGACGTGTCCCTGCTGATCGAGTTCATCAAGGAGGGCTACCAGTGAGGAACGTCATCCATCCCCGTCCGAACCCGATCGTCGCGGCGATGTACACGCTCCGCGACATGGACGTGGACGTCATCGTCGAGCACGGCCCTGCCGGATGCTGCTTCATGGCTTCGAGACCTCTCGAGGATGCGGATGTCAGGGTCGTGACCTCCGGCATGAGGGACAACGACCTGGTGTTCGGAGGGGAGGAGCCCCTCATCAACACGCTGAAACAGGTGGAGGAGAAGTTCCACCCGAATACGGTGGCCGTGGTCGGGACGTGCGCGAGCATGATCATCGGCGAGGACATGGCCAAGTCCATCAAGAGGGCGGGCATAGACGCCAACGTCTTCCCCGTGGACTGCCACGGATGCATGGGCGACAACACCCGCGGCGCCATAAGGGCGCTGGAGGCCGCCAGGGACGCCGGCGTCATCGACCGCGAGGAGTGCGACCGCCAGATTTCCCTGATGAAGGCCGCCACCAAGCTGGAGAAGAACGTGGGCATGGCTTCCAAGGACTACATCAAGCCCGCCGTCAGCCCGACGAAGATGCACGTCTGCAGGAGGATCCTGGACGTCCTCTCCGACGGTGGGAGGGTCGCGGTGGTGATGGACGCCAAGAAGGAGCTGGCATACCGCTTCGCCGACATGTTCGAGTCCGTCGACCGCGCCAGGAGGAAGCTGGGCGGGGAGACGCTGTTCGTAGCCAACATGGAACCCGACAAAGGACTGCCGAGGATCAGGAACTACTGTGCGGAGATCGCAGCGGACCTGGTATCCAAGGGCGTGACCATCGACGAGGTCGTCGGTGGCTTGGACGAGTACGCCATAGTCGGCGACAGGATGAGGCAGGTCGTGGACGCGTTCCATCCCGATCTGACCATCATACTCGGCATATGCCATGCCTATCCCGGCATGGGTCCGGACGACATCCTGATCACCGACCAGCCCAGGCAGCTGGCGAACTACCTCGCCCAGGGATGCCAGTGGGCCGTCGGGGAGATATCGTCGCACACCATGGTCATGGGCGCCCACTCCATCGTCCCGCTGGAGACGGCGGACACCCTGAGGGAGATGCTGGAATGAAGGGCGTGGTCCTCGCAGGCACCGGCAGCGGCGTCGGCAAGACCTCGATAACCACCGGCCTGATGTCCAGGCTGTCCAAGACGATGAAGGTCCAGGCCTTCAAGGCCGGTCCCGACTTCATCGACCCGATGTACCACACGGCGGCCACTGGGAGGAGGTCCAGGAACCTGGACTCGTTCCTGATGGACGACGACACAATCCGCAACCTGGTCGGATACGCGTCCCGGGATGCGGACATCTGCGTCATAGAGGGGGTCAGGGGGCTCTACGAGGGCCTCAGGGGGGACGAGGACATCGGGTCCACCGCCTACCTGTCGAAGCTCCTCGGGTTCCCGGTGATCCTGATAGTCGACGCCAGGTCCCTCACCCGCAGCGCGGCCGCGCTGATCAACGGGTTCAGGTCCTTCGATCCAGACGTGAGGATCGCGGGAGTGATCCTGAACAACGTCTCCGGGAGGCAGCATTCCGACAAGCTCCGCACGGCCATGGAGAGGTACTGTCCCGACGTGCAGCTGGTGGGTATGATCCCAAAGAACCCCGACAAGGCCCTGGAGCAGAGGTATCTCGGGCTCCGTACGCTGAGGACGTTTGCCGAGAGGGAGATCACACCCCTCCAGGAGCTCACGGAGCCGATAGACTTGGACAGGGTCCTGGACATAGCCGAGTCCTGTCCTGTCGACCTGCCCACGGGATCGCCCTACACCGAGCGCGACTGCGGCCTCAGGGCGGCGGTCCCCATGGACGACGCCTACTGCTTCTACTACAGGGAGAACATCGAATGCCTGGAGGCATCCGGGTTCAGGGTGGAGACGTTCCGTCCCACCGAGGGCGACCCCCTGCCTGACGCAGACCTATACTACCTGGGCGGCGGCTATCCGGAGCTCCACGCGGCGGACATCTCCGCCAACGGGGACTTCCTGGAGGGGCTCAGGTCCGTCTCCGCCGAGGGAAGGATGGTCATCGGGGAATGCGGCGGTCTCATGACCATGTGCAGGTCCATAACCGATGCGCAGGGCGTCACGCACAGGATGGCGGGCATCCTCGACGCGGAGTCCAGGATGACCGGGGTGCGCCACGGGCCGACCTACGTCATAGCGGATGCGGAGCCCTCCAACCCGTCGTTCTCGGGGACGGTCAGGGGGCATGAGTACCACTACTCCGACGTCTTCCCAGCCGAAGGCGCCAGGTTCGGGTTCTCCGTCAAAAGGGGCCAGGGCATCTCCGGCAGGATGGACGGACTTCTGTCGGGTAACTCCATCGGGTCATACATGCACCAGCACGCCCTCTCCGAGAGGGACTGGATCGGCAGGGCAGTGGAGAACATCCTCTCCCGCAGCTAAACCGCTTAAACCCTCTTTGCCATCACCCGACGATGCCTTCTGTGATCTACGTCAACATGAACACCTGCGATCGGAGCGCGAGGATCAGCGTTTCCCGCAGGGATGACGGGGACTTCGACATCTCCATAGAATCGGACTGCGAGAACGTGCAGCGTTACGCGGAACGTCTCACCACGATGACGGAGATGGACATAATCGACTTCAGCAACAGCGTGGTCAACAGGTCCGGTGTGCGCGACATGCTGACCGCCACATGCCTCGTGCCGATGGGCGTGGTCTACGCAGCATCCATGGAGGCGGGCATGATGACCAAGAGGATCGGCGACAGGGTGCATGCGGACGAGATCGTCATAGACCGGTGCCGCGAGGACGATCCCTGATATCGTCTCCCAGCGAAGTGCCTGATTGCGAGTAGCGGATGCAGGACCATGCGGGGGCCGCTGTAGCGCATGACCTCCCTGATGCGATCCCTCATGGCAGGGCTGTAGCAGTGGACCTCGCAGGACGAGCATCTGCCCTTCCCATCCCCGAAGGGGCAACCGTCTATCCTCGCATGGGCGTATTCGAGGAGCTCCGAACACGCCGGACAAAGGGCATCCCCGGTGTGATGGTTACCCCTGCAGTACATGTGCACCATGACGCGTACCGTCTCCTTCTCGCGTGTCCTCCGGCCCTCGGGATCGGTCATAAAGGAGCCATTGCGCTGAGACGGTCTTAACCGATGCGTTGTTTCCGCAACGTACGGTCTCGCAGGTTATTCATCGGATGACGCGATGACCTTCCGTGGATAAGGTCACGATAGCATTCTACAACTCGGATCCGGAGGGATACGCGGAATCCACGATCCACAGGGATGTGTCTGCCTCCAGGGGGGCCTTCGCATCCCTGCTGAGGCCGGGGGCCAGGATACTGGACCTCGGATGCGGCTCCGGAAGGGATACGGTGGCTTTCAGGGAAGAGGGCTTCCTGGTTGTCCCCGTGGACGGCTCCGAGGGCATGTGCCGTGCGGCTGAGACGGTCATCGGTGAACCGGTCAGGTTGCTGTCGTTCGAGGGCCTGGACTACGAGGACGAGTTCGACGGTGTGTGGGCATGCGCGTCGCTCCTCCATCTTGCATGTCCGGAGCTGAGGGACGTCCTGGTCCTGATCCGCAGGGCGCTGAGGGATGACGGCATCCTCTTCGCGTCGTTCAAGAAGGGCGGATACCGGGGCTACAGGGACGGGCGCTGGTACACCGACCTGGAGCCGGAAGCGATCCGTCCCATCGCCGAGGATGCCGGGTTCGAGGTGGAGAGGGTGTGGGTCGACCGGGACTCGGAGGGGAGGCCCTGGACCAACGCCCTTCTTCGTAAGCATCGGGTCCGATTCACTCGGAGTCCTGCTCCTCGACCACGATCTCCGCCTCGGGGGCATGGGCGGCTATGCTGGCGATGCCCTTCAGGCAGGATGCCTTGTCAGCGTACGCCTGCGATGCGGCGATGATCTCCCCGTTGGCGGCCTTGAGGCGGAACCTGGTCTTGCCTCCGACGTCGAGGTACACCTCATACTTCGGGTGCTTGACGGTCTCGTAGCCTTCTACGGTCTGGTCCTCGATGGGCGCCGAGCAGTTGGTGCGGACGCTTTCCGCCCCGGCCTTGGCGTTGGTGATGCTGGCGTACACCTGTGAGGTGCAGATTACCTGGTGGTTGTTCGCGATGAGGTTGAACATGTACCCGCCGTTGGATGTCGGCTTGATGGAGAACTTGCCCATTTTATCACCTTATATATGAATCACAATCTGTGCTTATATATCCATCATCCGTGAAACGACGTGCACGGGGGATCGGGTCCGAAGCGGCGATGCATCCGATTTCCAGTCACATCCAATTTATAGATAGTCGGACCTAGGCGCTCCGAGGAATCAAAATGGCGTTCGACGGAAGGGCGGGAATTGTTGACATCGACGAGGACGAGAGGACGGTCATCTTCGACACCTACAGGCTGAAGAAGATCACCGGGACGAGGGTCGCGCCCATCCTCGGGCTGAGCGAGTTCTCATCACCCTTCAAGGTCGCCTGCGAGCTGGCCGGGCTGTACCCCGGGGACAAGGCGAACAAGTACATCGACGCGGGCAACATCCTGGAGCCAGTGCTCAGGGAGTACCTGGGAACCCGCGTGACCTCCCTGCTCTCCGGACCCCTGGGCGTCCCGGAGGGATCCAGGCTGGCGGTGGAGGAGCCAGTCCCGAAGGAGCAGTGCGGGTACGACCACTTCCACAACGAGAAGGTCTTCGGAGGGATGGTGGACGGCTACATCCAGCAGGATGGCAGGAGGGCGTACATCTTGGAGATCAAGACCTCCCACGACAGGTCCAAGTGGCTGGACGAGGAAGGGGGCTACACCAACGTCCCGATGTCGTACATGCTGCAGGCGTCCCTGTACGCCCAGCTGTCCAACCTGGACAGGATCGTGTTCCTCGTCGGGTTCCTGGAGGAGTCCGACTACGACCGCCCCAAGCAGTGGGTGCCCTCGCCCGAGAACACCTACGTGATCGTCAAGGACAGGCTGGACATGACCGGTTACATGGAGCAGTGTGTCGAATGGTACAACGAGTACATGAAGGGCGGATACACCCCGGAGTGGTCCGACTCAGAGGACGACCAGGCCGTTCTGAAGTACCTCAAGGCGTACAAGCCGGGGGCCAAGAAGAGGCGTTGAATGATAACGTCCCTTAAATTCTAATATATACCACTCCATACGAACTTCAGATTAGGATGGGATGCGATGATCGATCTGAAGAAATCAGCGGTAGTGCTAGCCCTGGCCCTGGCCATGGTCGCGTGTGCGACGGTGGTGGTGGACGAGAGCGATGCCGAAATAAGAACATCTGACAGCGGATTCACCTATACAACTAGTCAGAAAATCGCCTCAATCACAGGTTACACGGGGAACGACGAGGTTATTGTCATTCCGGAGACGATAGACTCCTACCCGGTTCAGGCAATCAACGACAGGGCTTTCCAGAACTTGTCAATCAAAGAGGTCTACATACCGGCCAGCGTGACATCGATTGGCGAGTACTCCTTCCTCTCGTGTACAAATCTTCAGTACGTCACAATCTGCGGTTCCGCTACCATCGGCCTCTCGGCTTTCGACGGATGCAACGCGATGAAGCTAATCGACATCCAGAAAGAGCCAGTTTCGATAGGTGCGGACGCCTTCAATCTCAAATCGACACAGACCTGCACATACCGTGCACCGGAATCAGTGTCTCTGAGCGAATACGGTGGGGACACTGAGTTCAAGTATGTGAGTCAGAGCAAGGTTCTTGTCAGGTACTCTGTGGCTGGGCAGGTCCCGGATGACTTGACCGACCTGGGATTCGCGGTCAAGAGCACCGGTGACAAGGTCGAGATTCCCGATGCGGCTGTCAGGCACGGATACGACATCCAGGTTCTGAACGGTGAGGATGTCCTGGACCTCGGGACGTTCACCGTTACAGATGACCTGACGATCACACTGTCATACAAATACACGCTATTCAGTGTTGACTTCATCGTAGATGGAGAGGTGTACAAGCACTACGACCTCTTCTACAACGACCCTATCACCCTTCCTGAGTCGCCGACAAAGGAGACGGATGCGCAGTACATCTATTCCTTCAAGGAGTGGGAGGGATATACCGAGGGGATGGTCGTCAGTGACAACGCCAAGTTTACTGCGGTGTTCAACGAGACGCTCCGCGAATACACAGTTCAGTTCTACTCCAAAGACGAACTGATTCAGACAGATGTCATGAAGTACGGCGAGACGATTGTCCCGCCTGCAGACTTGGACGGATACACCGAAGACGGCATCGATTACATCTTCATAGGTTGGAGCGGCTACACATCCGGAGCACTGTCAAAGGAAACATCAGCTATCAGGCGATGTTCATCGAGAAGGATCACGAGTACACGATCCAGTTCCTAGTTGACGGAAAGGTGTTCTACGAATCCAAGCAGACTTACGAGACACCCATCGTCCCGCCTGCGGAGAACCCCACCAAGGAGACCGCCGACGGCATCCAGTACACCTTCGCCGGATGGGAGGGGTACGAGGAGGGAATGGTCGTGACCGACGACGTCACTTTCACTGCGGTGTTCAACGAGAGTCCCGTCGACGACGGCTCCGGAAGCACCTGGATCATCGTGGCGGTCGTGGTCATCATCGCGATCCTCGTGGCTCTGTTCCTGTACAAGAAGTTCCACTGAACCTGAAACCGCCGGGGCCCCCACCCCGGCATTCCAAATTCTGATTCCATACTTTTAAGGCGGTTCCGACGGATTCGATACCGTGGTACCATGAACGAACTGTTCTCCAGAGTGAGTGTGAGGGACTACATGCCCGGAAAGGTCGAGAAGGACAAGATCGACCGCATGTTGGAAGCCGCCATGAACGCGCCGTCGGCCAGGAACCAGCAGCCCTGGGAGTTCATAGTCGTGGACGACAGGGAGTATCTGGACGCCCTCGCGAAGACGTCCCCGTACGCCGGACCGGTCTCCAGGGCCCCGCTCGCCATCGTCGTCCTTGGAAACCGCGATCTGATGTCGGCCCCGCAGTTCTGGGAGCAGGACCTTGGTGCCTGCACGGAGAACCTCCTGCTCTCTGCCACCTGCCTCGGGCTGGGCGCGGTCTGGATCGGGATCGCTCCCGTCAGGGAGAGGATGAACGCCATCTCCGACCTGTTCGACCTCACCGAGAACATGATGCCCTTCTGCATCGTCGCCGTGGGGTACCCCAAGGAGAGGCCCCAGCCGCACACCGACAGGAACAAGCCGGAGAGGGTCCACTACAACGGCTATTGAGTCCGTCATTCCGGTCCGGGGTCCTGTCCCGGGCCGGTCAAACCTTCAACTGAGCGGTTCAACTCCTCCGCATCGGGTACATCGAACATCATGTCGACCGGCCGGTCCATGCTGTCCATGAACGCCGCCGCGAAGAGCGGGTAGTGCCTCACGCCCTTGTCATCCACGAACAGGTTCCTGGTCTCGAGCATGATGCCGTCGATTCCGAACCTCTTCATCGCCTTGTTCAAGGACCTTGTATCCCTCTTCTTTCCGGATTTGACCTCTATGGCGGTGACCCTTCCGTTCATGGTGGTGACGAAGTCAAGCTCCATCCTGTCGCTGCCCTGTTCCGAGACCTGGTAGTAGAACAGTCTGCGTCCCTGCGAGCGCATCATACAGGCCACCAGATTCTCCGCCAGAGCCCCCTTGTTGGCGTCGACGCCACCTCTCAGCACGTCGTATGCGACGCTGTCCTCGTAAATGGACATCAGCAGACCGGTGTCGAACAGGAACAGTTTGAACCTGGGGTTCGATGCGTTCTGCTCCAGGGGGAGCTGGGGCTGCGTCACGCAACCACAGGTCAGCGACAGATGTGATTGGCCCAGCCAGTTGAGCGCATAGCCGAAGTACTTCGATCCGACACAGTATCCGGGGTTCCCCTCCACATCGCTGTAAACGAACGTCTTGTTGTCTTTCGACAGCTGCGCCGCTATGGAGTCGAAGCATCTTTCGACCCTGTCCTTCTCGCTGTCTTCGGCATAGCTCCCTATATCATCCTGGTAACCCTGGATCAGGTCCCTCTGCACCTTGCGGACAGCGCTGAACATCTTGGAGTCCACAAAGGTCTGGACGGCCTCCGGCATGCCGCCCACGATCATATACCATCTCAGGTACTGCGACATGGACTGGAACACCGACCCCTCCAGTGGCTCCATGTCCATCACATGGGCTCTGATGTGTGCCATCACCTTCTCCGATACACCCAGTGCCCATAGGAACTCCTCGAAGTCCATGGGGTTCATGTAGAGGTTCTCCTCCGAGCCAACGGGGATGAACGTGGTTCCCTTCGTGCGCAGTCCCATGAGGGAACCGGATGCAATGACATCGAAGTCCGGGTTCCCGGACAGGAACTTCAGGGAAGCACGGGCGTTCGGACAGTCCTGGATCTCATCGATGAATATCAGGGTGTCTCCAGGGACGACCTCGAATCCGGGTATGAACGCGGACATGTTCATCAGCAGCGTGGTCGGATCGAGGTTCCCGTCGAAGATCGTCCTGGCATCCACGTCCTCGTGGAGGTCGAGACGGTAGTAGCGACTGTAGTTCTCCTTCGCGAACCGGTCGATGGAGTATGTCTTCCCTGTCTGTCTCGCCCCGCGAACGACGAGGCATTTCTTCTCCGCCCCGGATCTCTTCCATTCCAGCAGCTTATCCGTTATCTTTCTGCGCATATCAGGCACCCAGATTCATCGATTCAAGGGAATTAGCTATTTCCAAGGGAATATTTTCAAAATATTTAGATATATTTCAACAGGTATTTTCAAGAAAATTAGATGTTTTTAGACATCCAGTTTCAAAGGAATTAGGTTGAAGTCAGGACAGCACAAGGGCCAGCGGTGCAAGCACCAGGAGCATCAGCAGATTCATCGCCGTGTAGTGCCCGAGGTACCTGCCCGGTCCGTCCCTCTGCTCCCTCATGTAGATCCTCAGGGACACGATGCTGGCCATGGATGCGATGGGCGTCCCGAACCCTCCGACACCGATCCCGGCGAGCAGTCCCTGCCAGTCCGCTGTGAACTCCGACAGGAGCACCGAGGCGGGCATGTTGCTGGTGACCTGGCTCAGCGCCATGGCCGTGACAGTCGGGTCCCAGGCCATCAGGTCGCCGAACATCTGTCTGACGGCGTCTATCTGGGCCATGTTCCCGGCGAAGACGAACATGAACGCCATCGTGAGCAGCAGGCCGTAGTCCACCTTCAGCAGGGTCTTCGGTCTGACCAGCAGGATCGCCGCCACGGTGACGACCAGGGTCGCCTGGTAGGGCACCCACCTGAGCACCGTGGCCACGCACAGTGCGAACAGCACCAGGCTCACTGCGAGCAGTTTCCTGTGTTTGAGGATGTACGTCTTGTCGAACCCGATGCTCACCCTCTCGCCGCCGAACCTGAGGGTCAACAGGACCACCACCGCCAATCCCACTGCAGAGATGGGGAGCATGACGGAGAAGAAATCCCCCATCCCCAGGTCGTAGTGCGAGGATATGTACAGGTTCTGGGCGTTGCCGAAGGGGATCGACATGCTACCGAGGATGGCGGCGATCGTCTGCAGGACCACCACGGGGATGATGAGATCGCCGCGTCCGGCCAGCCTCAGCACCAGGATGGCGAACGGGACGAACGTCAGCAGCGCGACGTCGTTGGTAATGACCATGGCGCAGAGGAACGGGAGCAGCACGAGCAGGAGGCAGAGCGTCCTCACGCTCCTGTCACCCTCGAGGATGCGCTGCGCCAGGACCTTGAACACGTTGCATTTCTTGAGCCCCGCCACCACCGCCATGAAGCAGAACAGGATGCACAGGGTGCGGGCGTCGATGTAGCCTATGTAGTCCCACGACGGCGGCACCAGGAGCATGGAGGCCACGGCCAGGACGGCGGAGGCCACCAGCACCGCCTGGCTGCGGAGGAACCTCTCGGCCGCCTCCTCTAACGTGTCGTCCTCGTCCCGAAGCCACATGAATGCCGAATCGTGTTGCGGATTATTTCTGGATTGGCGACGCGGTGTCATCCGAGGAGGTAGTGCACGGGCACGAGGAGCACGATCATCAGGATGTTCACTGCTGTGAACAGGACCAGGTAGCGTCCGGTGTCCGCGCCCTCGACCTTGGAGTAGATCCCGAGGGAGATCATGCTGGCCATGGATGCTATGGGGGTGCCGAAGCCGCCTATGTCCACACCCACCAGGAGGTCCTGCCAGTCCGTGGTGAACCCGGACAGTAGCGTGGCCGCCGGGACGTTGCTGATCACCTGGCTCACCCCCAGGGAGGCCAGCATCGGGTCCCAGGACATGAGGCTCCCCAGGGCGGAGCTCACCGTGTCCACATGCGCTATGTTCCCGGTGAACACGAAAAGGAAGACGAATGTGAGGAGTAGTCCGTAGTCGACCTTGAGGAGCACGCGGTGCCTGGTGACCGCGATGACAGCTATCGTCACGACCAGGGCCGCCTGCCAGGGGACCACCCTGAGGACCGTGAGTATGCACAGGGCGAACAGCGCGAACGTCAGCGCGAGGAACCCCCTGTTGTGGAAGTCGCGGTCCCGGCTCATCTCGACGTGGACCTCGTGCCTGTCGAACCTCAGGCATAGGATGCAGAGCACGATCCCGCCGACGACCACGAACGGGGCCAGGAGGAGCACCATCTCGCCGGTGCCGACGCCGTATCTGGAGTAAATGAACAGGTTCTGGGGGTTCCCGAAGGGCAGCAGCATGCTGCCGAGGTTGGCCGCCACCGTCTGCAGCACGACGACGGGCAGTATGCTGCCCCGCTCGTCGGCCATGCTGAGGACAAGGATGGTGAACGGGACGAAGGTGATCAGTGCGACGTCGTTGGTGATGAACATCGAGCAGAAGAAAGGCAGGAGCACCAGGACGAGGCAGAGCGTCCTCAGAGCATGTCTTCCGGCGAGGATCCTCCCGGCCACGGTGCCGAACAGGTTGCAGTCCCTCATGCCCGCCACCACCGCCATGAAGCAGAACAGGATGCACAGCATGCGGACGTCGATGTAGTCCAGGTACCCGGACGACGGCGGGACTATCGCCATCGAGGCGACGGCGAGGACGGCGGACACGACCAGGACGACGTTCCCCTTCAGGAGACCTGTCAGCCTGCCGACCGTCGATCCGGTGCCCTCGTCCATGGCCGCCCGAAGGCGTAGGGGGATTCATCGTTTTTGGTTGCGGGGGCAGGTATAAGAACAGCCTCGTCCTTTCCAGTTCACGGTGTTAAGAATGGCAGTCAAGGACGACGTCATCAAAGCCATGAAGGAGGCCGGCAAGCCCATGAGCGCCGGCGAGGTCGAGAAGGCCACCGGCATCGACAGGAAGGAGATCGACAAGGCGTTCAAGGAGCTCAAGGCCGAGGGCGCCATCGTCTCCCCGGTCAGGTGCAAGTGGGAGCCCGCCCAGTGAGGCCGTCGGGGCTTCGTTCGCCCCGGCAGGAAACCCTTTCCTTTTCCATACGACCCGGGTCAGCGTTCCGATCCGTGTCCGTCCCTGCTGTAGAGGACCGACATCAACAGGCTCGTCACGGCGGTCTTGCCGGAACGAAGCGACTTCTCCATCAGATCCCTGATGGAATCGTCGTCGAACATGCCGGTGGATATGGTCTCCGCGAGCATTGCGGTGTCCCCGTTCATCACCGCCTGCTCCGCCCTGGGCATGATCCTACCGGACAGGTACTCCCTGTACCTTGCCCTGCATCCTTCGGTCAGCAGCACGGGGTCCCTGAGCCTCTTCATGGCCAGGTCCTGGTCCATCTTGAAGTTCATCGTCTGGATGGCCTCGTCGAACGCCGGGAAGCCCATGGGGTATCCGTTCATGAACCTGAACTCGTGGCCGTCGCCGGTGGAGACGTCGCAGTCGAACTCCGCGAAGATGCCGAAGGAGCTGAACCTCTCCATGGTCCCGCCGTAGCGGATCCCCTTGATGCCGATGATCCCCCCGAACGCGTCCGGGTCGATGCTCCTGACGCATCCGGGGATGCTCACGGTCCTCCCGTCGGAGGCGGGGGATCCGCTCATGAAGAACGGGCCGATGGCCACGACGCCGACGCCGCCGACCTCCCCGGGGATGGATATGTCGCGGTCGGTTGTGACCAGACGGGTAATGCGGCAGCCGCCGTCGCAGGGCTCTGTGTCTATCTTGTTCGCCATCGGAGACCCTCCGCCATCTCCACCAGGCGCCTGTCGCGTCCGGAGGTGAGCAGTTCCTCGTTGTACCTGTACAGCGGTCCCGAGACATCGGAGAACATGACCACGCTGTAGCATCCTATGAGGCCTGCCAGCAGTGAAACCGGTTCCTGGCCCCTGCCGAAGGCAGACATCATGTAGGACATGGCGTTGTCCAGGTGCCTGTCGAACTCCCTCCGAGCGGAATCCAGGGACCTGGAGCATTCGTTCCTGAGAAGTGTCGGGTCGTCCTGACCCTCGATGGCCGAGAGGCAGTACGCTGCGGCCCTCCTGGCATCGGCGGTGGTGTTGGAGTCCAGCGTCCTGCGCAGGTCGGCCCTGAGCGCATCGAGGCCTCCCTCATGGAGTCCGTCGAGGCGCCTCATCAGTTCCATCATGTCCATGCCCTCCTCGGCCTCCGCGTTCAGCCTTCCGATGATGACGGATATGAGCGAGATCTTTTCCTCGGCGCCGGATCCGGAGATGGATTCGGGATCCGCGGCGGTGCCGTCCAGGATGGCGTCCACGTCGTGGTCCTCGCTGTACTTCCTGTGGAAGTCCATGTACCGCTTGAACTCCGCGGCGATCTCGGGGAACCTCACGTACTGTGATATGAGCCCCACATCCGAGTCCAGCCCCAGGCGCTCGTTCTCCTTTAGGACCATGGACAGGTCCTCCCATCCCCTGGGGGTGACGAACACGGGACCGTCCGGGGTGCTCTCTATCCTCAGGAGGTTCTGGGGCTTCACCTGGAGGTAGTATGTTATCGCGTCGTGGACCCCGGCGTTCATGGCGTATCTCATCCACACGTCTGTGTCCGGTTCGACCTCTATGACCCTGATCCTGTCGAGGGTGGCGATATCGAACTCCCTGGCGGAGGAGTTGAACTCCGGAGGGTTGCCAGCGGTGACCAGCACCCATCCGTAGGGGATGCTGTGGGGGCCGAACTTCTTGTTCTGCAGGAGGTCGAGCATCGCCGCGGACAGCGTCTCGGAGACGCAGTTGACCTCGTCTATGAAGAGTATCCCCTCCTTGCGGCCCTGAACCTCCATGGCATCGTACACCGATGCCACGATCTCGCTCATGGTGTACCTGGTGATGGGATGCTCGACGCCGCCGTACTCCCTGGTCTCTATCATGGGCAGCCCGATGGCGGACTGGCGGGTGTGATGCGTGATCGTGTACCCTACGTAGCCGATGTCCAATTCCGCGGCTATCTGGGACATGATGGCGGTCTTCCCGAGGCCGGGGGCGCCCAGGAGCATGATGGGCCTCTGCCTGCTGCGGGGTATGATGTAGTTCCCGGCGGGGTCCTTGTCGAGGTAGGAGCGCACCGCGCCCTTGACGCTGTCCTTAGCACTCTGGATGTCCATGACGGATGTTCGATGGTCGACGGGAATGATATAGGTTCCCGCCCGGCAAAGACAAGTGTCCTTTTCGAGAACAACACCGAAATACTTCAGAGTCCAACAAACGGTTGCAGGTGAGCACATGGCGACCAGTTCCTACTACGAGGACCTCGTACTCGACACACCCGAAGCCATAGCCAACATGGAGAAGGCATTCGAGAGGGCCGAGCGCGGGGAGGTCAACATCCCGTACGAGAAGGTAGAGCTCTGCCATGACTCGAAGAGGATTAGAAAGTTCATGAAGGGGTGAACCCAGTTTTTGTCGTTCGAATTCATCCCTCAGGGACAACTACAACTTGGAACACGCCTGAAGGTACACCCTATCTGCAAATTGCGTTAGATCCGTAACCCGTCTGGGATGACGCAGCTGCATCGTTTCCTGGATGCACGATGGACATAACTGCATTTTATTAACCCAAGGCGATACTTCTTCGGGCATCCTATCGACGGATGCGGAGGCGAATACATGAACAGGACAGCATTGACAGGCGTCGTGCTGCTGACGGCCGTTCTGATTGGAGGGGTTGTTTGCTTTGCAGACGCATACGATGCCCAGGACACCGGCGACGGTTCGCAGGGCATACCTTACATCTGCCACGTAGCGGATGCTGACGGCAAATTGACCACGACCGAGGAAAGCGTCGTGGACTACATTACAGTGGATGGGGCCGACACATCTTGGGGTGTCGATTCCACGGAGAGCTGGTACGTCGTCGACGGCGACGTATCCATAGGAGGCAGCGTCACCGTGAACGGCGACGTCAACCTCATTCTGACGGACGGTTCGAGCCTCACGGCCGATTATATAACAGTGAACCAGGACGACTCGATAACTGTCTACGGACAGTCCGAGGGCAGCGGGAGGATGGTCCTCGAGAAGGGCACCAGTGTCGCGGCCCTCGGAGGAGGCAGCGACAACGGTTCCGGTACCATTGCTATCCAGGGAGGGGACATCCGTGCCGTCTCCTCCTGGTACGGAGCAGGTATCGGCGGAGGAAGCAACGGGAACGGCACCGTTATCATCTACGGAGGCACGGTATACGCGGAGTCCGAGACCGGTGCCGGAATAGGTGGGGGATACGGCGGTGCCGGAGACGTCACGATCTACGGCGGTGTCATCACGTCAAAGACCAGCGGGACCCCCAACAACGGTGCCGCCATCGGAAACGGTCACGGGTCCGCTGCTGGAGATGGAAGCGTCACGATCTACGGCGGGAAGATCACCGTCGAGGCCTATTCCGCCGCGGCGATAGGAGGAGGGTTCCTGAACGAAGGGGTCTGCGATGTCACTATACTCGGGGGCGAGGTCACAGCGACGTCGACCTCCGGTGCCGCCATCGGAGGGGGCAACTTCGGTGCCGCCGGCACGGTCACCATAAGCGGAGGCACCGTCCACGCTACCAGCGGATCGGGCGCAGCCATAGGATCCGGCAGCGATGCAGAATATGGTACCGTCGTCATCACCGGGGGCATCGTCACCGCCGACTCCAACCACGCGGCCGGTATAGGCGCAGGGAGCGGAGCCGGTGGCGGTGAGATCACCATCAGCGGCGGTGTCGTCATCGCGACCACCAACGGCAGCGGCTCCGACATAGGGGCCACGGGTGGCACCGAGGGCAGCTTCTTCACAGGTGCCGACGGCAACGCCGTGATCTTCGCCGACAGGATAGGCGCCCTGGACGGGGACTCCCCTGACCTGAAGGCGGATAGTATTCCAATCCGGGACCGGGAGGATGTACGGCGAGTCCGTCACGCCAACCGCCGGTTTCGATATCGGAGGGGACACGCTGACCCTCGGTGATGGGCAGAGCCTCATCCTCGTCGAAGGAGTGGCGGTCACCGGAACCGGCGGCAGGATAACCTCGGACGGGACGGCCTCCGTCGTTTTCGACGGCGGCTCCGTCGATGACGGAATACTCGCTGAGAACGTCAAGCGTGTGATACATACGAGTATGGAGGTCGACATCGAACGCTGGGCGTACCTCGTCGGGGACGAGGCCGTCATAAGGGTGATGGTCACCGATGCCTTGGGCGATCCGATTCCATCGGGAAGCGTCACGCTGGAGACGGATTCCTACTCCGAGGATGCGCCGCTTGTGGGCGGCTCATGCTCCTTCACATACTCGTGCCAGGAGCAGGGTGTGATCAATCTCTACCTGAGCTATTCCGAGAACACCACCGGCAACACCACATATTCGATGTGTGAAACCGAACTCGAGATAGAGGTGAACGTCGACAACGAAGGGGAACCCGGTGGGACATCCGACGGCGGCGATGACAACACGGGCCTCTATGCCGCGGTCATCGTCATAGTGATCGTCGTGATCGTCGTGGCGATCTTCGTCATCAGAAGGGATCGCTGAAGACCGATCGAGTAAACCATTTGCGCCGGCGGTCGCCGGCGTTCTTCTTCCCAATCGTGCCGGCACTTCGGATCTCACGGGACGTCCTGTTCAGCGGATCCCGATCCCTCACCGCCCTGCATCAGGTCCTCGGTCCTGACGACGATTCTCATGGCCCACGGGGGCACGTCGTGCTCAGCGTATCTGTCGTCGCAGAACACGAATGCAACGTCGTACGCGGGACGTCTTGAAGGATATGTGCCGTAGCCGTCGGTGAAGTACATCAGTCCCCTGAGGTTCCTGAACCCTCCCTCGTCGATCAGCCTGTCCACGTAGTCGAAAACAGGCCTGAAATCGGTACCGCCGCCGCCTTTCAGTTCGAACCCGGACACCAGCCTGCGCAGGTCCCCCTCGCTTCTCACCACGTCGTCGGACCTGACCATGTCGTCGCACTGGATCACATGGAGGTTCGAGTCCCTGCCGACCCCGGTCTGCCTGAAGACGTCGAATGCCTCCTCCAGGAACCTGACCACCGGCCCCCTCATGGTGGAGCCGGAGGTGTCCACGGCGATGACGAACTCGTCGACCGTGCCGGAGTCGGACTGCTCCAACGAGTCGATCAGCGGCAGGTTGCCGTAGCGTGAGAGGCCGTAGGTGTAGAAGATGGGGTCGAACTCCGTCTGGCTCTCCCTGACGGTGGTGCGGCGGGTCATGAACTTCCGCAGGAACGAGCGGTAGTCGTACCTCCTGCGGTTGCGGATCCTGAGTATCCGCATCAGGGCCGATGTCCTGCCGTCGTCGTCCCTGACGAACCCCTCCACCTCCGCCATCACCTGCTGGGACAGCTCCGACCACAGCGCCACGTCGACGGGACGGCGGACGGAGTGGTCGTCGCGGACGAACATCCTCCTGTGGAGGTCCAGCTGCCACTTGGAGGTCCCTTCGACCGTCGCGGACAGCAGGTCGACCGCCGGGGCGCCGGCCTTGGCGAACAGCCTCTCGCAGACGAACATCCTGTCCTCCCTGCCGGGTACGGACGTGTGCGGTGTGTCCAGGCAGTCGAGGACGTACTCCACAAGCATGTCCTCAGCCAGGTCCGACGAAGGGCAGTTGTCCGGTGAGTCGTGGCCGAGGATGCGGTGCAGCATGCAGTGGGCGAGGTCGCGTGTGACGGAGTTGGGGTCCTCCCTGAACGATCTCAGGACGGTCTCGGCATGGAAGGCCACCGTGGAGCCGTCGCAACCGGGCATCCCCTCCCCCTCGACGACCGTTGTCTTGAGCGACAGCACCGCCCTTGTGAGGAAGCGCATGTCCAGGCAGAGCCTGCTGGTGGAGGATGAAACGATGTCCCTGGCGGTCTCTATGCGGTCCATCCGTCACCTCGGTAGCTCCCGCGGCGGTACATGCGGGTGCCCTTGGTCCTGCTCTCGAAGATCGCCTTAACCATCTCGGAATCGTCGTATCCGAGCTCCCCCAGCTTGTAGTTGAACTTGGATGCGGGGATCTTGAAGGGACGGTCGGTGCGCACATGGGATGACGCGTCGAGCATGACCTCGTACGGGTCCATGAGCCTGATGTCCGTGTCCGGACGGTGGCTGTGCGATGTCACCATGTATACGGTGAACTCCTCGCCCCTCTTCTCAAGGACGATCACGGGGCGGTTCTTCGCGCCGGAGCCGTCGTCGAAGTAGACGTTGGCGTTCCACACCTCCATGGGCCTGGGGTTCCCTCCGCTGGACTGGTTCCGGAGCTTCATGAACACCGAACCGCTTGCTGCGGTTTAAGGTGATTGGCCATGCGGGATCCGAGTGAACCAAAGTTTATATCCAGGTTCGGGTTAGGGTGGTCCACCGGAACAAATGGGCGAGTAGATCAGCCCGGTAGATCGCTGCCTTCGCAAGGCAGAAGTCGCGAGTTCGAATCTCGCCTCGTCCACCACTCCTTTTTAACAATCATGCATCTGAGCGGTCCATCACAGCTGTCCAGACAGCATCCATGACACCCCGGTCCTGACCTTCTGAGACAGCGTGCGGGACGAGTACATCCCGATCGTGTACTCCGTGCACCGCTCCAGGTCCTTGAGGAATGCAGCCTCCATCTCCGCACCCAGCTCCTCGGAGTAGACCATGACGTTCCCCTCGAAGTTCAGGGACATGCTGCGGTCGTCGAAGTTCGCCGACCCGACGGAGCACAGCCTCCCGTCGGCCACGATGGACTTGGAGTGGACGAACCCGTTGTGGTACTCGTAGACCCTCACGCCGCTGCGCATTGCCTCGTAGGCGTACTTCCTGTTGGACCAGTAGACGAACGGGTGGTCTCCGACGTCGGGTATGATCACCCTGACGTCGACCCCTCTCATCGCGGCGGACCTGAGGGCCATGAGGCAGGCCTGGTTCGGGTCGAAGTAGGGGGTGTGGATATACAGCGTCCTCTCCGCGTTCTCGACCATCATCAGGTACTGGAAGGCGATTGGGTTGTCCCTGCCCACGTCCGGTCCTCCCATGACGGCCTGGACCGGTGTCCTCCCGACGCCGCATCCCTTGAGGTAGTACCTGGGGTCACCGGTCAGGTCCTCCCCGCAGGCGTACCTCCAGTCGGAGGAGAACCTGAAGCTCAGCGAGTTGGTGGCGGACCCCTCGATGCGGACGGCGGTGTCCCTCCAATGGCCGAGCTCTCCTTGGCCCAGGTACTCGACGCCGATGTTGAACCCGCCGATGTACGACACCCTCCCGTCGATGACGGCGACCTTCCTGTGGTTCCTGTTGTTCTTCTTGGGGCTCAGCAGGCAGGTGGCGGCGGAGTGGAACACGGCGACCTTCCCGCCGGCCCTCTTCAGCGCCTTCC
Organism: Candidatus Methanomethylophilaceae archaeon; assembly: GCA_944320485.1. GTDB lineage: Archaea > Thermoplasmatota > Thermoplasmata > Methanomassiliicoccales > Methanomethylophilaceae > Methanoprimaticola. The sequence continues at coordinate 54,868 of CALUHQ010000072.1, read as the reverse complement.
TTCCGGATGCGCCGGTGTTGAATCCCAGGGCGTCCACCATGAGCCTGACCTCCACGCCCTCCGAAGCCTTCTGCGTCAGGAGGGAGACGATCTCGTCGCCTAGCGGGTCCCTGCGGATGATGTAGTACTCCAGGTGCACGAACTCCCTGGCGTTGCGGATGTCCTCCTTTAGCGCCTCGAACTTCCCGTTGCCGTCCGTGAAAAGACGCACGTCGTTGTCGGAGGTGACGCGTCCTGCACCGGCACGGGAGAGGGCGTCGGCCATCTAGGAGTATCTTTCTGGTAGATCCGAGCAGGATCCCTCGGCGTACTCGTCTGGGATGCGGGAGCCCTCCAGCGACTTGAATGCGTGCCTGGGGTAGAAGGTCTGTCCGAAGAACAGGTACAGCACGAAGCCGAAAACCGGGATGATGAGGAGTATGACCACCCACAGCAGCGTCTTGGACGGGTCGCTGCGCTCGAGGAAAAGCATCGAGATCAGCAGGACCAGGTCGAACAGGTAGATCAGCGGGACGATGTTGTCCAGGATAGCTTCGAGCACGTGTGTCCATCGGGTTCGTCGTATTTCCTGGTATGGGGAGAATCGTAGTGATATGATTGAGGATCATGCCACCTGTTCATCATGATGTTTTGATAGAAGTTGCACATTGATGGCACGGTACGAACCCCCGTGCCGGGGTAAGCGGTTTGGAACGGTAATATTGGTCCCTTCCGGGATCAGTCCTTCCTGTACTCCATTATGAGGAACGCGGCGATGATTGCCGCCGCCACGGCCGCCGCGGCACATGCTGCCACGCCCGTCATGTCGTTGTCCCCATCGTCCTGGACGATGACGGTGGGCGGGAGCGGTACATAGTCGTCGTCATCGGGAATGATGACGGGGGTGTCGGGTCCGGGCTCGGGCTCCGAGGAATAGGATATCACCACGTCCTCGACAATGCCCATGGCCACATAGTTCCCGGCACTGTCCATGGCGACGAAGCCGAAACCATAGGTCCCGGGGGTCGTGATGGTGAAGGTCGCGACGTTGGATTCGGTTATCTCCATGTCCGAATCCACACCGTTGTAGGTGAACCCGAATGTGATCCCCTCGGCCGCGGGGTATCCCGCGGTCAGGGTCACATCCACGGAGCCTCCCTCGTGGAGCTGGCCGTCGATGGAGTACGAGAGACCGTACTGCTTCACCCATTGGGCGATAAGCACGATGTCGCCGTCGACCTTGACCTCGCTTCCGCAGGGTTCGCCGTTCTCATACTTCCATCCGCTGAGCTGGTAGCCCTCCCTCACGAAAGTCGGGAAGTCGGACTCATGGACGGTCGTGCCCGCCTTGTATTCCTCGACGACGTCGTCGGACCCCTCGCTCCTGAAGGTTACCGTGTAGGTGTCGGGTTCGGGTTCCGGCTCGGGCTCGGAGCCACCCTCGGGCGTGTAGGCGATTATGAGGAACGGGCTGAAGGATGTGGCCTCGATCTCTATGTAGCCGTCATGGACGGTGAACTCGGGGTAATCGAGGGACGACTCGCCGAAGTGGACGACGAAGATCCCTAACCCGGACAGGGCCGAGGTGTCGGTGTTGAACCTGAATGTGAGTCCGTCCTTCAGGCCGTCGAGCCTGCTGACGTCCATGTACAGTCTCTGGGCACCGGTTTCGGGGTAGTCGTCCGGGTACTTTATGCCGCCGAGCAGCGAGGCGTGCGTCTCGGAGAGGTCGCTCTCATCGATTCCGCTTGCCACGAGGGTCACTCCCGTCTCCTCGGTGGTGACGGTGACGCCCACATCGTATCTGAGATTGACCGTAGCGGTGTACACAACGCCGCCGTAGGTGGCGGTCACGGTGATGGTCGAGGTGATGGCCTTGGTACCGGGCGTGATTGTCACGGTGCCGTCATCACTGACGCTGAATGCCGAGTTGTCGGAGGTGTATCCTGTAACGGTGGTGCCCTGAGCGAGTATTGGCTCGAGGACGTAGGTGGTGGTCAGGACGACTATATCCTCTCTGTCGAAGTACACGGGCGGTCTGACGGTGACCTCCCCCGTGTCGGGGTCGGTCTCGGTCTGCATGCCGTCTGGTATGTAGTCGGTGACATCGCTGGAGAAGGAACCGCCGGTGACGAACTTCTCGGTCACCTCGCCCTCCTCGGTGACGATGGCGGGGTAGGCCTGCTGGGTGGCAGGGTCGGTGCCTGTGGATGTGAACGTTCCGCCGGATATGGAGAAGTCGAACGTAGGCATGGTGGACGCATCGTCGGCATGGGCCTGGGCGAATGCGACGGCTCCCGTGAAGGTACCTCCGGTGATCTCCGCCTTCATGGTCTGCAGCCCGTCGTAAGGCGAGATGGCGACGGCGGCGCCGACGACGGTGGAACCGCCTCCGTCCGGGGTCGGATTCACCGTGAATGTCTCGGCTGTGGCCTCGATGCGGGTGCTGTCCCCTGAAATCTCAAGGGATCCCTTGCGGACCTCCACGCCGGTGGCGCCCTTCACTGTAGAGTCGGTGATGGTGAGGGACCCGTCAGCCGGGAAGTATATCCCGACGCCGGTCTCGGACGTGCATTCGACATTGGAGCCGTTGACGACATTGACCTCGATGTTCTCGCATGTACCGTTGCTGTATATCGCGTACATGAGATCGGCCTTCAGGTCAACATCGTCCAGTGTCAGCGAGACGTTGTTCTCCGGACCTCCGCTGTTCACCAGTCCCGGGGCGATTCCCGAGGCCTTACTCACGATGGACCCGTTCTTTATGGTAATGGTCGTGTTACCGTATATGGTGACAGCAGCATCTAGCGAATCTGTACTCGGGTTGCCGTTGTATGTCACAGTGTGTCCGCCTAGGTCCAGGATGTAGTCACCGGCTGTGCCGATGGTGATGGACCCGACAAAGTCGTTCAGCATCTCGGCGGAGCCGTCGTCGCTCCTGAGGAGGGCGGTGGCTGCAGTTCCGTAAACGTACTGGACTCCGCCCGTCGTGGATACGAACCCTCCGTTCACGAAGCATTCCTTGATGTTATCGGTGAAGATGGCGGAGGCGCCCGTCCCGAGTTTTATGAGATCCCTGTTCTCGGTGGATTCCAGGGTGACAGCGCCCTCGACCTGGATGAACACCGAGTTCCTGCTGTTCCCGCTGCTTATGGTCACGGGATAGCTGGCCTTCACGGTCGCGGGGGAGTCCGATGTGATCACGATGGTGTTGGGTTGGGAAGCATCGTAATCCGAGCCCTTGGCCACATTGATCCCGTATCCGGAAGTTCCCGTCTTGGTGCAGGTGATGTCGAATCCGTTGAGGTCGATTGTGCCGTAGAAAATGTTGACTTTTACCGGGCTGGATCCGACGTAGTCCTCCAGTAGGGTGAGGGTCTGCCCGTCCGTCATCTCGGAGGCAGCCTTCACCAGTGAGGCATATAGGACATCCCCGATCTTGGCGACGGCTTTGTCCTCGGTTAGTGTCACGACCTTGAAACCGTCTTCAGACTCGATGCACATGTATCCACTGGGAAGGTACTGGGAGACGTCGGAACCGAATGTGCATTTGAACGTGGATTCGGAACCGAAATTGCTGCTGACCTTCTCGATGGATCCGCTGTACATGTACACGTTCGCGTTGTTTGGATACAGATTCATGATGGTGGGTCCGGCGGTGTCGGTCTCACCGATTGTGAGAATTGTCGATTTGGCAGCGTATACGGAATAGGAGCTGCTGGGACCGACGGTACCGGCCTTGATGTTGATGATTCCGCCTGAAGCATAGACGGCGTAGTTCTTTTCGCACGAGACGGTGCCGCCGGACATGTTGAAAGTACCCGAGATTACCATCGTCCTGGAGTTCTCCCCTGTGAGCAATCCGCTCTCGAGGTTGAACGTTCCGTTGACCTGGATCAGAGGGCTGCTCTCTCCGATGAGGTTCCCGTTGCCGACGGAATCTCTGATGCTCAGGGTGGCTTCTTTGCTGACGGTGATGCTCTCGATGCTCGTGAAGGTCTTACCGTTGAGGTCGATGGTGATGCTCTTGCCCTCGACGACGACCTTGCCCGCTTCGTAGACGTCGCCCTTTGTGATGGTTATCGTCTGACCTTCCGTGGCCGCGTTCACGGCCTCGAGGAGGGAGGCGTATCCGATGTCGCCGATGGATGCGACAGGGATGGTGAAACCACCGTTGCCGTCGATGCTGACGCTCGAGCTTCCGACGGTGACGGATGTCAGGGATGTGCTTCCCGTGAACGCACCTGTGGCATCTCCGCCGAAGTTGTCGGCGAGAGTCACGGAGGTGAGCGACTCGCAGGAACCGAAGGCGGATTCGCCGATTGAGGAAAGCCTGGTGGCGTTCGAGAGGTCCACGGAGGTGAGCGCGGTATCGTTGAACGCCTTCTCGCCCAGGGAAACGAGCATCGAACCCTCTGGAACAGTTATAGTGCTCAGCGAGGAGCATGAGTTGAAGGCCTCGAAGCCGACGGTCTCCACCTTCGCGGGGATGGATACCGATTCGAGCGAAGCGTTCCTCTGGAATGCTCCATCACCGATCTCGGTGAGAGAGGAGAGCCCGCTCAAGTCCAGGGACTCGATGGCGGTACCCTCGAAAGCGGATGCGCCGATGGACCTGACCTTGGCGGAATCCCCGAAGGTAATATCGGTCAAGGCCCTGCATGTGCCGAACGCATTCCTCTCGATGTCCAACACTGAGGAGGGTATGGTGACCGATTCGAGCGAGGTGAACCAGAATGCGCTCGCACCGATGTACCTGACGGTATCAGGTATGTCGATTCCGGTGATGGCGGTGCCGTAGAACGCATAGGAGCCTATGCGGGTGAGCCCATCGGAGAGCACGATGTTAGTGATTTTGGATGAGTATCCCTGCCACGGGGGCAGGTCGTCCTCGTAGTCCGGGTCTGTGTAGTGGTAGTCTGCCATCTCCCCCTTTCCGGAGATGGTCAGGGTGTAGGTGTCCGTGTCCTCATTCTGGGTGAGCGTCCACGTGGCATCCCCGGTGGTCCCGGACGTGTCGGCAGCATCGGATGCCGGCATCACGGCCAGGGTCATCACGGATATCACGGTAAGGACGACTAGGATGAGTCCGACGGTCCTGCGTAAGTCTGATGTCCTGTCATTTGATATCGATACGGATTTCATGGCGGCCTCCTACGGAGGACAGGAGGGAGCCTTGGAGTCGGCTCCCCCCCCCCCGCCGAAAATCGTATGCAAGGAATGTGCTTTAGAGAATTTAAAGCATATAGAGTGGAGAAATCTGGCACCTGTTCGGGGTCGGTTCCATGAGGGGATGTCTGTTAATCTGGGAATATGATGATTGTCATCAGATTACATTTTAAGAAGCATAGTTTAAGGATTGAAATGCCGATTACGTATTGCTAAATAGCGCTGGGGGGGGGGACGACCGTTCTGTTTCTTCCTCCCACCCTCCAGAAATGGAGGACCAGATGAAACAGATCATCAAAGCAGCGGTACTATCTGCCGCTGTTGCATTGTTGCTGTGCATTGTCCCAGTCTCAGTATCGGATGCGGCGGATTCAACGGATTCGACTCAGACGGACGACACGGTAGTTGCTTCGGTTACTTACGCCGATGGAAGCGTTTCGATGACCTTTGATACAGTATCAGCTGCATTCAACGCGGCGACTGACGGCCTACAGTCAGACTACTTAAAGACTGTACCAGCGATACCATCACCTTTGATAAACCATATTCGATTATTTTCGATCTAGACGTCTATACTCTGACCTTCAATTTGAACCAATCCCTGGTGATCAAGCAAGGAGACGTCACGATCAACGGCTCAAGTGATTCTACGGACTCGGGCACAATGGCGCAAACTACATCGTCCAGCTCCAGCAATGGAACCATCATGCTCAATGGTGCTTCTGACGAGGTTGATGCCATCTACACCCACTTAACGGTTGGATCGGGGGCAACCATCTCAGGATACATACCCGTTCATATCCAAGAGGCTGGATATGGAATTCAGGTTGACATAGATGGAACCCTTGTGTGCAATCCAACCGGAATCATCGGCTGCGCTCTGTACATCAATGGAAACAACAATGACGTTGGCCAAGCCCCAATCTTCAACCTCAATGACAGTTCGAAGATCTCATCCAGCGGAAACAACGGTGTGTATATTGCCGGATATGCTGTCCTCAATATCTACGACTCCACCATCTCGGCAGATGTCGGAGTCGAGATAAGGTCTGGAGAGCTGCACATCATCGGAAACCCGACGATAACCAGTACCGGGACAACGGCTAGCTATGTGGACAACAACAACGGGGCCACAACTGCGGGTACGGCCATCAGTGTCGTGTCCTACAGCACTGCTCCCAGTGTGGAGGTCGACATCCGTGGAGGTACATTCACAGCCCCTGTGCCCCTTTATATCAACGATGATGACAGCACCGACGCCTTCATACTGGATGTGACTGGCGGTAGTTTCTCGGTTAGTCAGAATGCGACGACAGGCACAGGCAATGGTGCCCTTGCTCCGATAGCAGTTTCCGTGGCCAATGATGCTGCTTCCGGATTCATCAGAGGCGGAACATATTCGCCCGCATTGGAGAGCAATTCCGATCTGGTGGATACCAGATGCGGTGTGGAGAACGGTACAGTTTCGGTGACAAACCCTGCTGTACAGTTGAAGGATGCCAATGGAAACGTTGTTGGCTCGTATGTGTCCCTGGAAAGGGCTGTTGAAGACGCTCTGGACGGTTACACCGTGGTTCTCTTGGACGACGTTTCGATTATTCCGAAGGACAACACCTCACCTATGGGGCTGTCAGTGATGATAACCATTCAGAACGACATCACCATAGATTTCGGGGAGCATACCCTGAGTTGGGACAAAACCCCATACGATTCCAGTTTCTCGTTCAGCACCTATCCGACGTTCTTCTGTATCACCGGTGATGTGACCTTCACCGGAACCACAGGCGGATTCGACTGCGAACTCGGAAACGACGGTTCCTATGGTGTCAATATCCTCGGAGGGAACCTCACGGTGAATGGAGGCGTCTACAAGGGCGGTGTGACGGCCATCCAGGTCCAGACAGGAATCCTGGTGATCAACAGTGGTACGTTCGGCGTATCGTCCACTATGGGTACGGCCCATCCTGACCAGCTTAAGTACATCATCAATGCCATCGACGCTAACTGGAAGCAGTGGGAGACCATCAACATCTACGGCGGAAGTTTCGCCTATGACTACAGCCAGGATGCCGAGAACGGCGGATCGTATGCCGCCCCTGGATACACGTTCACACAGAATCCGGACGGCACCTATGGTGCGACAGAGGTCTCCGACGAAGATGCAGTGGTCTCTGTCGATGGTAAGAATTTCACAGATTTCACTGACGCCTTCGAATATGCCGCCTACTCCGAAAAGCCCGCCGAGATTCTGAAGACGATAAATGTGGACGGTAAACTCACTGTCTCTGGCATTACAATCCAGAGAGGTGGCGCATTCTCGGGAGTCATGTTCTCGCTTGGCTCCGGAGACGAATTCGTGCTTGAGAACGTCACACTCGACGGAGCGTTCTCTGGAACCCTCGATTCAAACGCTTACATGGTTAGCGCATCTAGCGCTGTGGTGACGATAACCGATTCCACTTTGAAGGGGAACCAAGATTCGGCAATCTATGCTATATCCTCCTCTCTCACCATGACCTGGTCAACCGTCACTGGGATCTTCACTCCCATGGACAGATACAGTCCAATCATCGTGACAAACGCCAACGTCGAGATCTCTGGTTGCGAGTTCAAGGACAACTACAGCGGAGGTAAGGGTGCAGCGATGACAATCCAGGCAACCAGCAAGGATGTGACTGCGAATGTCACAAATACAAAGTTCATAGCGAACGAATACAGGGGAAACGGAGTAATCTGGCTGTACAACAACAGCGGATACTATGTCACTCTGAATCTGGATGGTGTGACATTCAGCGATAATTCGAAGCTCGATTCCTCATCGAAGGCACAGGACCTTTACATCGAGGTTCCAACCAACTTCACTGAGAGAACCGTCGTCACATTAGCTGGAAACTGCGAGATAGGGCAGATGGTCGTCTTTACCGGAGCATCCAATATAGATATGCCGGGGCTCTTCGAGGTCAAGGAGGGATTCCAACCATTGAATCCCGTCGAGATCAGCTATAGGTCCACGCCCTCCGCTGGTACGATGCTCGTCAAGGGAGCATCGGCAACGCCAGAAATGTTCGATTTCTCGTACTACAGCAACATGGTCTTGTACAACAACGGTACAGGCTTGGTCGCCCAGACATCCGTGGATGTCAAGTTCAAGATGTGGTCCGGCGAAAGCGTGGTTCAGGTCGCATCTGGAACGGTTCCGTCCTATCCCGAATCGGACAGGAAGGGATTCGACATCACTGGGTGGACCACGGAGAATGGAAGTACATGGGATTCGACAGCCACCGTGTCTTCCGACATCGTTCTCGTACCTGTATGGGCAGTGTCTTCGGAAGTAGTTTCTGAGATCAATTGGAACGAGTCAGTGGCCGGTTCTGCGTTGGTCTTGACTCCCAGTATCGACGCTGTCTATGACGGTGCCGAGCTGAACATAGCCTGGTCCAACGGAAGCACAGGTGCTTCGCTTGCGTTGACAGCTCCGGGTAACGTTACTGTGACCATCACCGTCGTTCCGACGGACGGGGTGGAATCGAAGGAACTGGGAACTTTCACATACACATACGATGAATCGAAGTATTCGGTGGTGACCTTTGTGGACGGGGCCGAGACCCTCAAGACGATGTATGTCCCCAACGGAGGCTCTGTATCTGCATCTGATTATCCGGAAGTGATAGACAGGATCGGATACACCTATGTGTGGGATGATTCCGATCTGACTCTCACCAACATCATGGATGATGTTATCGTACCATTGAAGTGGAGTCTCGATGACCCCGAAATATCCGTAACATTATCAGGAGTTCTCTATGAAGGTGACTCCATCACAGTGACCGTAACTTTCACTCATCCGCTGTTCGAAAATCTGGAAGTCGTATTCATGTACGGCACATCAGAGATGCAGCTCGGGGAGAACCAGTCGGGAACATTCACCATCTCCGATGCCGGAACCTACTTGTTCGCCGTTCTGATAGAGGACAGCGATGGAAGGATGGCCTACGACACGAAGATGACGGAGATCCAGTATGGTGATGTTCCGTTTGTGCCCATGCCCGACGATGATGACGACTACGTCCCGCTGCCCCCGCAGATCATCTACGATGCCGATGAGGACGACACCGCCACCGTCGCGGCATGCGCTGCTGCGGCGGTCATCGCAGCCATCCTCGCGGCCTTCATTGTGATGGAGTACAGGAGGAAGTGATGAAGGCAGCCCACCGCATGTCGGTGCTGTGCGAAACGCACGCCATACCGATACTGATGTACCTGTCCGAACACGGGCCCAGCGTCCGAATGGACATCTATTACCGCGGTGGGATGCAGTACCAATGTGCCGAAGAAGCTCGTGAGACTGGAGGATGCCGGCCTAACTTGCACGGACGATGCCGTAGGGCCAAGCTGGTGAGCCTCACGGGCATGGGGGAAGGACGTCGCCGAGAGGCTCGGCGACATCGACGAACTCATGTCCGAACAGTGATCTTGGAAATATTTTACCCTCCCTATGGGGAGGGGACACCCTTCTACAATCCTCCAATATGGGTGACGGCAGGCGAGGAATGTTGGGAAGGGATTCGCAGAACTCGGATCCGCCATCGGCCCATGGCATGGTATGCTGGGATATGATGCCGTCCGTTCCGGGGTTATTGGCGTTCACGTTTACCGGGCGAAGGACTGGGATGTGGTGATTCTGTTGCAGAGGGCCTAGAGGTCGTGAAAATGCATCGGCCCCGTTCCATTGGTTCCTTGAACATTTGATTTAGATGTTATTATTTCGCTGATGAAAATTATTTCTCAGTAAAAAATTGAGAAAATAATTTTATCAATACAAACCGCATTCATCATACCATGGAGTTCATAGGCAGGGAATGCGAGCTTTCAAGGCTCGAATCAATCCATTCCCGATCCGGGGTCCGGACCGTGGTTATGTACGGACGCCGCAAGATCGGGAAAAGCACGCTCATCAAGAGGTTCTGCGAGGGGAAGCGTGCCCTCTACATCCAGAGTCCCCGCGGTTCCGCCGCAGACGTACTGCACAACCTGGCCCTGTCGATCTCCGCTTTCGACGGCGTGGGGCGCGAGGATTACGCTTTCATTCAGGACGCCTTCGAGGACATCGCCGTCCTCTGCAGGAAGGAACCGCTCATCGTGGTCCTGGACGAGTTCCCTTTCATGATCGAGAACATCCCCGCCGCATCCTCCGTGGTCCAGCGCTTCATAGACCTCTCCGTATCGGGCACGGACACCATGCTGATAATCTGCGGTTCCTCCATAAGCGTCATGAGGCGCGAGGTGGAGGAGTACGAGCGTCCCCTGTACGGGAGGTTTGACAACCGCATGGAGATAGGTCCGATGCCGTTCTCGGACTGTATGAGGTTCCATCCAGAGCTCCCCAAGCTGGACCAGGTCATGCTGTACCTGACGTTAGGCGGTGTGCCGAAGTACCATGCGATGGAAGTCGACGGTAGTTACAGGGACTACGTCATCCGCCATTTCCTTTCCGATACGGCGGACCTGAGGGACGAGGCGGATAACATGATAGTCGCCGAACTCTCCCCAAGGGATCGCTACATAGGCATAGTCAACGCCATCAGCGAGGGCCGCACAAGCCACAAGCAGATCTACGAGAGGGTCGGCATCGACAGGACCACATGCACCAACGCGCTGGCTAACCTGGGCTCCATAGGGATAGTTGACACCGTCCATCCGATGATGGGAGCCCCGAAGCAGCCCATTTACAGGGTCTCGGATAACATTGTCGCTTTCTGCAAGGAGGTCGTCGCATACGCCGATTCCGTCCCGATGATGGATGCTGAGAGGAAGTATTCCGTGCTCGAGCCTCGTATCAGAACGTTCCTCGGACATCGCTTCGAGGACATGTGCACGGACTATGTCATCAATCACTGGGACTGTCTGGAGATAGGCAAGTGGTGGGGGCCCGATGAGAACAGGCAGATCAGGGAGCTGGACATCGTGGCCACAGTGCTGGAGGACGACGTCAAGGTCTCGCTGTTCGGGGATTGCAAGTTCATCAACAGCGAATACGCCCACAGCACATTGCGTCGGTTCCGCCGTGACATAGAGCTGACGAAGGACGATCGCACCCAGAGGATCGTCCTGTTCTCGGTGTCCGGGTTCGACGACGAGGTCATGGATGAGGCGGCGATGGGGTATGTGACCCTGGTCGGCCTAGATGATCTGACGGGATGAGTCCGTGGAATAACCTTCGGAAATCCGTTGAGATCGGAGATCCATGGATCCTGGCGTCTCAGTCCTTCGTCGGAAGCTCAGCTTCCTCCGTTAGGACCTTGTCGTAGTCGACCGCTGGCGGCCACATCCTGTCGATGTACTTCGTCAGGATGGCGAACCAGCATGCCTCGACTATCAGGGAGACAACGCACGGCAGCACAGCCTCGGGCATGGTGGCCGCGAACAGCCCCATGGTGAGACTCGCCGACATCCCGCTGTTCTTCCAATACGTGAACGTGACATAGTTGAGCCCGTGGTCGCGGTTACATCTCATCCTCCTCATGGCGTAGACCATGACCGTGGAAACGACGAATATGCGCAGTATGCATGCGACCACGAGTGCCAGCACCACCGTGGGCTCCCCGAACACGAACTCCTGCCTGGAACCGAGCCCGGCGAAGACCAGCACGAACATCATGATGTTGATGAACACGGTCTTCGGTGCCCTCTTGAGATGGAGCCTCTTCAGGGGGACCGTGAGCACGAACGGGATGAGGATGAACATCAGGATGTACCTGAGGACCTCCAGCGGGTTGACCGAGTCCCCGATGAGGACATGTGTGATCAACGGGGTGACGGCGATCGCCACCACGTATATCACGGTCAGCGAGAGGACGGCCAGCTTCGGATCCGCCTTCAGGAACAGCGCGGACGGGACAACGGAGATCGCGCACGGTACCGCCGACAGCATGACCCACCCGGTCCAGAGTGCCTGGTCATCGATGAAGAACAGCCCTGTCAGGAGCGTGATGCCCGTGCAGAGTCCGAAGCAGCATATGATGTTGACCAGGATCGGCTCCTTGTACTTGGGGAAGTCATCGCGGCCGAACTGGATGCCGTCGAGGGCCACGGCCATCTGTGCGATGAGGGCGACCATCATGATCGTGGATGCGTCGGGGCTGTCGAAGCCTATGGCGAGGGCCAGGACTATGGCTACCGCTATCCAGACCTTTATGTCCTCAAGCACATCCAACAGTGGCATGAGGGGCTCGATAACACATGTCGTATAAACGGCTTGCTGACCTGCGCTTTGACTAGTAATTCAATTGAAGGCTGGATGCACGTTCATCCTTTCGAGAAGAACCTGGCCACATCGCCCACGGGGTCGTCGGATGGGACAGCGCCCAGGCTGGACGCGAAGCGCGAGACCCTGTGGTCCAGGATCACGGCCGCTCCCCTGTCGGTCTCGGTCCTGATAAGACGTCCGATGGCCTGGTTCATCTTCCTGACCGCCGGGATCTGGCTGGTGTACAGCCATCCCTTGCCGTTGTAGCGCTGGTCGAAGAGGGCCTTCATCTCGTCCATCTCCTTGGACGGGGGCGGGAAGGGTATGCCGACGATGATGGCGAAGCAGAGCTCCTCCCCGGGGAAGTCTATCCCCTCGGCGATGGAGCCGCCGATGACCGAGAAGAACACGCCGTTGCGGCCCTCCCTGAACCTGGCGAGGTTGTCTGCGGTGCGCCTCTGGTTGCCGGACTCCTCCCAGTACTTCGGCTTCACGATGTGAGTCTCCAGATAGGGGCGCATGGTGCGCATCATATTGTATGACGTGAAGAAGACCAGGGTGTTCTTGTCCACGGCGTCGCAGAGCTCAGCGATCCTCCGCTCGATGCGCTTCTGCATCGTGGGGTCCGCCCTCATCTCGTTGTAGTTGGTGGTCACATCCCTGGCGTACAGGACCATCTTGTTCCCTGGCGGGAACGGGGAAGGGTAGGTGCGGAAGCGGGGGTTGCCCCCAAGCCCGAGCACCCTCGCGTACTGGTCGAGGGGCTGGAGCGTCCCGGACATGTGCAGGGTTCCGGGGACCTTGTTCAGGAACGACGATATCTCCCTCGGATCGATGCAGGACGCGCTGAGGAACTCCCCGTCCTCGCCGGCGTTGACCGTGCGGACGAACCTCTCGGAGCCCGAGGACAGCCACCAGCGCATCCTCACAGCCAGCTCCTCCACCGGGGACACCCTGTTCTCGCCCCTCTCCACCAGGACCTCGGTGCGGGCGGAGCCCAGGTCGATGGTCCTCTCGACGGCGGATTCCAGGTCGGTGCGGGACATGCCGAATCTGGACATCATCATCCTCTCGAAGGAGTCGTCCTTGATCACCGCCGACTTCTCGTTGAGTCCGAGGAGGTCGTTGGCGGAGGCGCGGATGCATGCCCTGAAGTGCTTCAGGAAGTCCTCGAGCCTCACCTCCTCCCATATCCTGGGGTCGCGGAACGCGGTGCACTCGTCGATGGCGTTGTCCACCATCTGGCGGTCGATGGTGAAGCTCTCGCTGTCCCTGGCCGCATCGAGGAAGTTGTGCGCCTCGTCCACCACGATTACGATGCCCGAGGGGTCGTCGGAGCGGTCCATGTTGGCCATGAGGCTCTCGCGGATGTCAGGGTCGAGGACCTGGATGTACGGTGCCGCCACGACGTCGGCCTTGCGCATCAGCCTCTTCTTGACCTCATAGGGGCAGACACCGAGCTTCTCGCAGTGCCTGTCCAGCTCGTCTGAGGATGGCACGGACGACCTCCAGAACCTCTCGATCGCCGGCATCTCTGTCTCGACGCGGTCGTAGAACCTGCACCCTCCCGCCTGCCCCCTCTGGCTCCTGAGCCTGCGGTCCTCGCACATCATGGACAAGATGTTAGATGGGAGCGTCTCGAACCCGTCCGTACCGCGGAACAGCGGGCATGACTTCCCCCTTCCTGTGACGGGGACGCCGGAGACCTCCTTTATCGACGATATCGCGCGGAGCTCCTTCATCACGGCGTCGGTCTGCGTGATTGTGCGTACCAGGTACACGACCTTCTTGCCGGTGCGGGAGGCGTGCTCCAGGGTGGCGGCAAGAGAGACGATGGTCTTGCCCGTCCCGGTCCCAGACTCGATCACCACATGGCGGCCCTCGTCCAGGAACGTGCGGATGTCGGTGATGATGTCCATCTGGCAACCGCGGGGCTCGTAGGGCATGAAGGGTGCCTCCGCGTTCGCGTGATCTACCATCTTCGGCGCCGGCCTCTCCTTCCTCACCGGGGCCTCACCGAGGCACGACTGGCTGCTGGTCATCAGGCCGTCGGCGGACATGCCGCATCTCAGGCAGCGCTTGCTGCCGGGGGCCAGTAGGCTCTTGCAGCCGGGACAGAACAGACCTTGCATGCGTCAGCGATGCGGGGGCCATACTTAAGGGGGACGGAGGGGTGGCCGAAAGGGCCGAACGCCATGGCCGACGGCAAAGCTTGACTACCCCGCAACGCAATTACACCTCACGATGTGCGGAAAGGTTCTCATCCTATCGGGTTCCCCCCGCAAGGGAGGCAACACCGACCTGCTCTGCGACCGCTTCGCGGACGGCGCCAGGGACGCCGGCCACGAGGTCGAGAGGATCAGGGTCTGCGACATGGACATCCACTACTGCACCGGCTGCGACTCATGCGTCAAGACCGGCAGATGCGTGCATAAGGACGACATGGAGGGCATCAGGGACAAGATGATGTCCGCGGACGTGCTCGTCTTCGCCTCGCCCGTGTACTTCTACACAGTCACCGCCCAGATCAAGGCGCTGATAGACAGGCTCGCACCGTTCTACACCAAGCTGGCCGACAAGGAGGTCTACCTCATAGTGGCGGCGGCCGATCCGGAGGACCACATGCTGGACCTGTCCCTGGAATGCTTCCGCGGGCTCACCCGCGACTGCATGGAGGGCGCGGTCGAGAGGGGCGTGCTGAAGGCCACGGGGGTCTGGGAGAAGGGGGCCGTCAGGGGCACACCCTTCATGGACCAGGCCTACGAGATGGGCAGGTCCGTCTGATACGGTCATGACGGGCGGGCGACGGCCCTCCTGTCAACCTTCTTCCTCAATCTATTATCCTGAACCCGGTCTCGTCGCCCTCGCAGTCGTAGCGGACACTGCGGTCGTCCAGGACGGCGCGGATCGTCCTCACGTGGACGCCGAGGCCGACGTTGAGGAACTGGTTCTCCACCACGGACTTCCCGTCGTACTCCACCGTCGGGTGGAATCCCAGCGGCATGTGGACGGTCTGGACCTGCATCGCGCACAGGCGGCCCTCCGTATCGAACACGGGTCCGCCGGACTGCCCGCGGAGGCCGGGGGTGGACGTCTCCACGTAGAGGCGCTCGAACTTGTTGTCGTTGGTCATCCCCCTGGAGACTATCCTGGTGACCATGCCGTCGTTGGGGAAGACGGATTCCCTTATCGGGATCTTCGGTATCCGGAACGCCTCCAGCTTCTCGTCGTAGGTCGAGGAAATGTTGAGGAACGGGTATCCTGTCCTGCAGACACTGGTCCCCGGGACGACTCCGTCGGGGTCCCTGAGGACCGGATATGTCTTGATCCAGCTGGGGTCGAAGGGCTCCAGCCTTCCGACGGCGATGTCCACCTGGCGGTTGACGAAGACGTTGTTCAGTTTGACGCCGTCCCATCCCCACCAGAAAGAATGCTTGACGATGTAGGACGGGTCCGGCTTCACCTCCGAGGACGGGCTGCCCGGACGGGAGAGGCGCGACTCGTTCAGCGCCTGTATCTCCTTCAGCTTGTTGCTGTCGCTCTGGTACTTGACGAAGGAGTCGTACATGTGGCCGGCCGTCAGGACCCATCCCTCGCGGTTGAGGACGATGAAGCTCCCGCACTCGGTCTTCACCTCCCCGTTCTGGTGGCGGGTGGACACCACCACGGGTCTGGTGAACTCAGCGGCCTTCCTGCATGCCTCGGCGAACATGGACCTGCAACATCCAGGTCGGTTATGGCTTTGACGGTCGCCGGTGTCGCGGGGAAGAACCAATATATGATGCGGGGGATGGGGATGACGGTACAGATGATATCGAAGGAGACCCAGTATCGCATCTACGCCGGGACGAGCAAGGACGACTACACCGGCTGGGAGAAGGTGGAGGTCAACCCCGAAGAGGCCGGCGACGTGGACTTCTGGACCCTCAACATAGGGAACGGCTACTTCCTCGACAGGGTGACCAAGAGGGTCAAGGGTCTCTTCGGCGTCAAGAAGATCAAGCTCAACAGCGTCAGGCGCGACCGCACCGTGGAGGATCCCGACGGGGAGTACAGGGACACCGACTTCAACATCCTCTTCGACGTGAAGATCATGGTCTCCGGCGACGCCATCAAGTTCGACGGGAAGAACAACTCGTTCATCCTCCTCTCCAGGGAGCCCATCGACTGGGACGAGTTCTCCGAGGGCGTGCCCAAGTTCGAGGACCCCGATGTGGAGCAGAACTGGTCCAGCTTCTACTCCTGAGCGTGTATCGGCCTTAGATACACACGCTCGGCTCAAGTACCCCGAAGCCCAGACGCCGTCATGGACGGCAGGGATGTCTCCGGCTTCATCGCACGTTCGGCGGACGCCGTGCTCGAGTACATCGAGGCCATGCGCTATGTCACAGACCCCCCGCTAGGCGTGTCGGTCACTGGCGTACGCAGGTGCGCTGTCGGGGAAGGGTACGCCGTCCTCCATCTGGAATCCCAGCTCCAGGACGCATCGGGTCTGATGCTCATGGTGGACGGGGACGTCCTCGACGAGGACGAGGCGGGGTTCACGAGGTACGACGAGATATCCAGGACTATAGTTGTCAGGCCTCCTGATGCGGTTCTGGATATGCTCTCTGTCTCAGGGACGAAGGTCTCCGTCCTCACGGACATGGGTTTCCTGATCCGTGCCGTCGCCGATTTCTACAGGAGGTACGGGGACATGCTGGCCCTTCCGGAGAGGCGCCTCGAACCTTCTAAACCGGAGTATCCCTCCGGTTCGTCGCCGTCCGCCGAGCAGATTTCCGCCGTGTCGTGCGTGCTGTCAAACGGGATGTCCTACGTCTGGGGTGCTCCCGGGACGGGCAAGACCCAGTACGTCCTCGCGACATGCATCAGGGCATGCCTGGATGCCGGAGGAAGGGTCGCTGTATTCGCTCCGACAAACAACTCGGTCGAGCAGGTGCTCTCTGGGATACTGAAGGCGTTCGAAGGCGACGGATTGCTCTGCGAGGGGATCATCAGGCTCGGTATCCCCTCCAAGGGGTTCCTCGAGGACCATCCCGGGATGTGCGAGGACCGCCACGCCCAGAGGAGGGTGGCGGAGTGCATGAGGTCCGTCGACAATCTCACGGAGGTGATGGCCGAGAGGTGCCTCGACGTCCTGGAGTGGGAGGTGCTGGAGCTCAGAGACGAGGCGGTCTCCAGGCCAGCGGATGCCGACGGCAACGTGATGCTGAAGGACAACCCCGACCTCCTTGAGCGCTTCCGTGACCTGCTGGGGGTGTTCTCCATGGTACCCGAGGCAAGGGACGTCGCCGTAGGTGCTGTCAGGCGCGACCTTCGGGATGTGATGGACGACCTGGTCTCTATCCTGTACGACCGCGAACGTCCGGCCGCCAGCATCGAGGAGTACGACCATTGGTCCGACGGCGACATCATGTCGGAAATCATGGCCCTGGAGCGCGAGGCGGAGTCTCTTAGGTTCAGGGACACCAGGGACAGGATAGGCCGTGCCAGGATCATAGCCTCGACACCGCAGCAGTTCATCTCCAGGTTCCGTCCGAAGGGCTCCGAGGAGGATCCGAGGATGGAGCTGGACGTGGACTGGATCTTCCTTGACGAGGCCGGATACTGCGGTCTGGTGCAGGGGCTGGCACTCTTCACCAACGGCGTCCCGGTGACCATGCTGGGCGACCACATGCAGCTGCCGCCCGTCTCGGTTCTTGACGAGGACGCGCTTCACACCGCAGCCGAGAGGGGAGGTCGGCTCTCGGATGCGTTCCCCTGGTCGATGTCCGCACTACACTGCGAGGGAGTCCTCAGCGAAGGGGTCGCAGGGCTGCGTCGGAGGTTCGTGCGTTCGGACAATCCCTGTTTCCGGCTCACATCCAGGAGGGACCTGACCTCCTCCCACCGCTTCGGCCAGAACCTGGCATCGGTGCTGGACAGGTACGTCTACCGCAACGGGATGAGAGGCTCATCTGAAGGCGGGGACCTTGAGATCGTGTGCCTGGACGCGACCTGCGACCACAGGGAAGGCAGGGAGAACCGTGGGGAGTCGGAGGCTGTGAGGAGGTTCCTCCAATCGGAGCGTCCGGACCCGGGATCGGTGGCCGTGCTGACTCCTTACTCCGCACAGGTCAGGCTCCTGCGCAGGATGGTCGGAAGGACCTACAGGGACTGCGTCATGACCGTTCACGCCTCCCAGGGGAGGGAGTGGGACACGGTGGTGTTCAGCGTCGCAGACAACGGTGTGGTCTCGCGGGACGTCCCGTTCAGGTTCACCAGCTCCGAGACAGAGGTGGGCAGGAGGCTGGTGAACACTGCGGTCTCGAGGGCGAAGAGGAGGCTTGTCCTGGTGTGCGACAGGGACCATTGGATGCAGAAGGAAGGTGAGTTGATCGGGGGCCTCCTGGCGGAGGTTCCCCCGGATAAGGTTTAGAGGGTCACTCCAGACGGAGGGCGGACAGGATCTCCCTGAGGCTCTCCTTGACCTCGGACATGTCGGTTCTGACGTCCGAGAGCTGGGACCTGAGGGCACGGTTGTCCCTCTCAAGGGATTCGAGGCGGCTCTCGATCTCGGAGGGCTCCGCGGCAGGTGCCTCCTTGGGCTTCTCCGCCTCGGCCTTGAGCTCCTTGACCCTGGCGACGAGGGTGTCGCGCCTGGAGCGCAGGGAGGATGCCATGAGGGAGAGCTTCTGCTTCTCGTCCTCGTCGCCGTTCATGTCGGCCCTCAGCATCTTGACCTCGATGCCCATGAGCTCGTCGGTGAGGGACTCGATCTCCGATGTGAGCTCCCCGATGTCCCCGGGGATGGCCTCGGGCGCCTCCGCGGCGGGCTGGTCCGGCACGTCGATGGCGCCGGTCTCGCATCCGCGGCCCTCCTTCCACGTGTTGGCGTTGAGGCTCCTGTGGATGTCCGGGACGTCCATGCCTGCGGCCTTGTAGGAGTCGACGATCTCCTTCCTGCGCCTCAGCAGGTCGGCCAGCCTGGCCTCCATGGCGGTGACGTCCTCGGCCTTCCTCGCGGCCTCGGCTGGATCGGAGGGAACGCTCTCGCGGAGCTCCCTCAGCTTTTCGTCGAGCCTCTTGGACTCGATCTCGATGAACCTCAGTTCGCGGTCGTACTTGCTTGTGGCCACGTTCAATCCTTCCTCTTTTTCTTCTTCTTGCCCTTCGGCTCGCTGCCGAGGGCCTTGAATGCATCGTAAAGGTAGTCATCATAGAAGATGAGTTCGCCGATGGACTCCAGCGTGGCGGGGTCGTCCAGCATGAACTTGATCATCTTCTTGGACCCGAGGGCCTTCTCGCCGATGTTCTGGCACAGCTCCTCGATGACGTCCTCGCAGTACTCAGCGCGTATCGCGTCGGCCTCCAGCTCGTTCTCCAGGTCGTCGGCGCAGAGCCCGGACACGTACCTGTCGTAACCGACGGGGCATTCGACGGCCTCGTCGCGGTCGAGGTCCAGCCCCTCGAGTATGGTGTCGTCGTCCTTCATGTCGGCGATTACGGTGAGATAGGCTGTGACGTCGGCCTCCAGGTAGTCGATGAGCTCCTGGGTCTCGGCGACGCTGCTCTCCTTCCTGAGGCGCCTCTTCCTCTTCTCGAGGGAGGCTATCTCCAGCCTCTTCCTCTCCACGGCCTTCTCGAGGACTGCCGCGGCCTCCTCAATCGTGTATTCGGGATCCATGACCGAAGTACGTCCTGCTGTGTTTATAAATGGTTACGATGAAAGCATCCCGATTCGGACATCCGACCTGGGTCTGGCAACAAAACTTATAACTCATTAGATTACAGATTCGGAATCCATGGATTCCGGGGACAGTCCTTCCTTGCTGGAGCTGAGGGCGCGCAGCGAACGCGGTGACCCCGAGGCCATGTACTTCCTCGGAAGGCGCCTCTACGAGGGGGACGGGGTCCCAATCGATTATGAGGCTGCTGCGGAGCTCCTCCGCAGATCCGCCGAGGCCGGGATCCCCGAGGCGCAGTACACCTACGGGTACCTCTGCTGCTACGGCATAGGGGTTCCCACCGACAAGGTTGCGGCCATCAGATGGTACCGCAAGGCGGCCAACCAGGGCTATGCCGAGGCTCAGTACGGCCTCGGGTACATGTGCGACGTTGGTGAGGGCATCCCGGTCAACAAGATGGAGGCCGCCAAGTGGTACATGCTGGCAGCCGACAACGGACACACCGGCGCCCAGTGCAATCTGGGGAACCTGTACTACAACGGCTGGGGCGTGAGACGTGACAAGACCGAGGCCCTGAGGCTTTTCGCGGAGGCGGCCAAGCACGGCAACCCCGACGCCCTCTTCAACCTCGGGAGGATGTACGAGATCGGCGACGGCGTGGAGGTCAACGACTCCATGGCCGTCTGCTTCTACGAGGAGGGCGCCAAGAACGGGGACGCCCACTCGCTCCTGAACCTCGGGCTCAGGTACCTCTACGGCTACGGTGTCCGCCTGGATGAGCAGATCGCGGCGAGGATGATAGACGCCGCGGCCCGCAAGGGCGACGACATGGCCCAGTACACGCTGGGAGACATGTACATGTCCGGAACAGGGGTGGACAAGGACCCCTTCGCCGCCGCCAGGATGTTCGCGGCCTCCGCGAAGAAATGGAACGCGGCGGCAATATTCCGCCTGGGCATGCTCTACCTGCGCGGCGAGGGTGTAGCTCAGGATGATAGGAAGGGGAAGGGGCTGGTTAGGCTCGCGGCCGAGCTCGGGAACCCGGAGGCCGAGACCCTAGCAGCCACCTTCCGATGATCAGAACTTCGTGTCGTGGGGGATGAGCTGCATCCTCTGTCCGCAGAACGGGCAGCTGGTGAGCACCGCGTCCATTCCGTCCGAGTCCTCGCCCAGGAGGGCGGGGCCGTTCATGGTCTCGGTGAAAACGATGTCCTGGGCCAGGAGGGCGTCCAGCATCCTCTTGCAGCAAGCCGCCTCCACATCGACGTCGGATATCTGCAGCTTTAGGATCGGCCTGGCCCTGAGCTTCCTGTTCCTCTCCTCGGTGAGTATGGCGTCGACCCTCTCGGCGTCCGCCTCGGCACCCGGGAACCCCATGGTGGCCGCATAGGCGAGCATCCTCACGCTCTTCTGCAGGTCCATGGGCACGCCGAGCCCCTTCTCGTACATCAGGCCGAGATGGTACAGCGCACCGGGGTCCAGGTCGTCGGCCGCATCGCTCAGGAGCTGCAGGCCGCGTCCAAGGTCGGGTTCCGTTCCCTCTCCCGAGACCAGCATGATGCCCAGCTCCCTCTTGGCGGGTACGATGTTCTGGGCCGCTGCCCGGGACATCCATTCGAAGGCCTTAGCGGCGTCCTTCGGCTCCTCGTTGCCGTACAGGTAGATCAATCCAAGCTGGTACTGCGCGTCCGCGTCGCCGCTCTCCGCGGCCTTTCTGAGGGAATCGGTGCTGACCATGGGTATCGGACGGTAATCCCCGACCGTGTTAAAGCCAACTTCGCCTCAGCCGACCACGGAGCCGATCATGGATAGGAGTTCTATGGCGTCCTCGACGCCGTTGTCGGCGGCCATCTTCAGCCATTTCCTGGCCTCGCCCTCGTCTGAGTCGGTGCCGATGCCCTTGAGGTAGCAGTAGCCGACCATGTGCATGGCCGTCGGGACCCCTTCCATCGCCGCCCTCAGGAACCATTCGAAGGCCTCCTTCTCGCGGGGAGGGTCGGATTCCGACATCAGGAAGCCGAGCCTCTCCATGGCGAAGGCGTCGCCCTGCTCCGCCCCTTTGGAGTACCATTCCGCGGCGGCGGACAGGTCCATCCCCGTGCCCACGCCGAACTCGTAGCAGATCCCTGTCTGGAACATGGCGTTGACGTTGCCGGCCTTGGCTGCGGTCCTGTAGAGCCTGAACGCCTTCGGCTCGTCCTTCTCGACACCGAGCCCCTCCTGGAAGAGGTAGGCGAGGGACGTCCTGGCCTCGCTGTTGCCCTGGTTGGCGGCGAGACGGAAGTATCTGGCGGCCTCGGAGTAGTCCTGTTCCACGGAGACGCCGTCCATGTAGGCGAGTCCGGCGTAGAGCTGCGCGTCCGGGATCCCGTCTTTCGCCGCGGTGATGGCGTAGCCTGCGGCACACTCGCTGTCTATGCTGTCGTACTCGCCCTGCATGTAGAGCCTGACCATTAGCGCCATCGCCTCGGTCTGCCCGGCGGCCACGGCCTTCTCGAGGAGGTCGTATCCGACGGCCTCGTCCTGCTCAACATCCCATCCGAAGAGGTACGCCATGGAGAGGGCGTAGAGGCCGTCCGGGTCGCCCCTGTCGGCCAGTTCCCTGACCTGGCCTATGCTCAGCTCGGTCTCTCCGTCGGGCCCGTGGAAGACGAATCCCCTCTCCTCGGTCATGTCGAGCGGATGTCCCTCCGCTTAGATAACCGAGTCGGTCCCCCTCCGGCGATGGCCTTCAGGGACCTCTCCGCGACAGCCCAATCGGGATACGAACGCTCCCATGACCTGAACTGGGAGTCATGGCTGCGGTGGTCAGGGCGGTAACCCTGCCTGAGATGGAGGCACTCGTGGTAGACGACGTAATCGACCACATGGTCGGGGACCTCTTGGGAATCCAGAACGGACGATATGCCCACAACCCGGAACATGGTGCTGCAGAACCCCATGCGGCGAAGCGCGCCGCGCCTGGTCCATGACATGTAGGAATTGCAGATATCGGTATCCGACAGGAGGCCGGCGTCGAGGAGCCTCTGAACGGATTCCGAGAGGTCGCGGCAGGTTCCCGCGGTCGTCCGGGAGAGGTTCCTGCTCCTGGAGAGGTACACGGGCCTACCGGACAGGATGTACCCGTCGGAACGGATGTGGTCCAGGCAGTCCGACGGGAAGCTCCAATCAAGTCCGCGGGCGCGGCGGCACACCATGTCGCATAACGATGCCTGAATGTCACCGGGGGAGTCTGCCAGGTAATCGGGTAAGCGGATCAGGGCGCT
This sequence comes from Candidatus Methanomethylophilaceae archaeon, assembly GCA_944320485.1. Classification (GTDB taxonomy): domain Archaea; phylum Thermoplasmatota; class Thermoplasmata; order Methanomassiliicoccales; family Methanomethylophilaceae; genus Methanoprimaticola. The sequence goes on along the minus strand of CALUHQ010000072.1, from coordinate 31,541 downwards.
CCTGCCCGAGACCGCCCACTGGTAGGTGAACTCCTTGCGGGTGATGTACTGTACGTCCACCGCCTGGAAGTGGGACAGGCAGGCCCTGATCGCCTGGTCGGGGACCTCGCGCATCCCTGCGTCTCCCAGTGACGATCTCCTTCTGCCTCTGGCGCCTCTGGACCGACCTCTCCACAGGCACGTTCCTCCCCTTCAGGTCCCTGGAGGTGCGGTACATCGCGGTGGAATACGTCGAGGGGGTCGGGGTGAACACCTGGACCTGCTCAGGATGGATGTGCAGCACATCGCGGCAGTAGCGTGCGAGCTCCCGCATGTCGTCCTCCCCGCATCCGGGATGGGCCGCCATGAAGTAGTAGGTCAGGTAGAGGTCCCTGCCGCAACCTGAGACCGAGTCCGCGAACATGGAACGGAACTCCTCGAGAACCTTCCTCTCGGGCTTACCCATGAGCCTCAGAACGCCCGGGCTCACATGTTCGGGTGCGACCTTCATCTGACCGGAGACGTGATGGGAGACGATCCGGTCAAGGTACTCGCCGCCGTTGGTCCGGTCGGCGACTATCATGTCGTACCTGATGCCTGAGTTAACGAAGACGTGCCTCACGCCGGGCACCTCGGAGATCCTGCGCAGCAGGTCCGTCTGCCCGGAGTGGTCGATGGGAAGATGGGGACAGGGTCTGGACCCGAGGCATTTGCGGTCTCTGCATCTTCCCGATTTCAGCTTGCGCGGGCACTCGATGCCGTACATGTTGGCGGTGGGTCCCCCCACGTCCTGGATGACCCCGTTGAACCCGGGCCTGGAAGCGATGCGCCCCACCTCCCTGAGGATTGACTCCTCGGACCTGGAGACGACCGTGGTGCCCTGGTGGACGGCTATCGCGCAGAACGAGCAGTCGCCGTAGCAGCCCCTGTGGGTGGTGACGGAGTTCCTGACGGTGTCCATGGCCCTGACGTGACCCGATTTGGCGTAGAACGGATGCACCCTGTCCTCGAAATCCGATTCGTACAGGGAGTCCAGTTCGGAAACCGTCAGTGACCTCTGGGGAGGGTTCTGGACCAGGTACCTGTCACCATGCCCCTGGGCCAGTCCGATGGCGGTGACGGGGTCGCAGTTGCCCCTGAAGATGGAATAGGCCCTCATGAACGCGTCCCGGTCGTCCCGGACCTCCTCGTAGGAGGGAATCTCGATGTACCCGTCAGGAACGGCCTTGGATGCGGTGCAGATCCCGAGGACGTCCGTCCAGGGCTCCCCTTCGCGGATCCTGTCCGCCAGCTCGAGGGTGGCCAGCTCCGCCATGCCGTATACGATGCCGTCGGCCTTGGAGTCGAACAGTACGGACCTCCTGACAGAGTCGGACCAGAAGTCGTAGTGGGCTATCCTGCGGAGGCTCGCCTCTATGCCCGCCAGGAACACCGGTCTCCCCTTGCAGTGCTTCTTGATGAGGTTGGTGTATGCGATGGTGGCCCTGTCCGGCCTCCTGTCGTTGACTCCGCCCGGTGTGAAGTCGTCCTCCTTGCGGAACTTCCTGGTGGGTGTGTAGTTGGCCACCATGGAGTCCACGCATCCCGCGGAGACCGACCAGAACAGCTCCGGGGACCCAAGGCGGGAGATGTCGTCCCCCGAGGATACGTCCGGCTGGGCGATGATTCCCACTCTGTAACCGTGGTCGATCAGCCAATGGCCGATGGCGGCGGTTCCGTTGTAGGCGTTGTCGGTGTAGGTGTCTCCGCTCACCAGGATGATGTCGAGGGACTCCCATCCCCTCCTGCGGACCTCGTCGGGGGTGGTGGGTATGAACATCTCTCATACTCTCATTTCCATGACGTAGTCGTGCATCACGAATCCCTCGCCGATTGGGTTGTCCTGGGACTCCACAATCTCGAAGCCCTCGTGCCTGTAAACGGAGATGGACCTCTCGTTGTCCCTGTTGACCGTGAGGTACACGCTCTTCAGGCCCAGCGACCTGGCGACGTCCCTGAGGTGGGCGAAGACCGGTCCGGAGTACCCGTGGCCGCGGTAGTCCTTGACGATGTAGATCTTGGAGAGGAAGAGCCTGTCCCCCCTGGGGACGTATCCGGCGTAGCCGATGTTCCTGGCCCCGTCCTTGATCATCAGGTATGTGTAGCCCTCGGACTCGATCTGCTCCTTCATGGCCTCGAAGCTCTGGAACCTCTCAAGCATGTACTCGACCTGGTCCTTGGGGACGATGCCCTCGTAGGCCTCCCTCCAGACGGAGCATCCGATGGAGGAGATGATCCTGATGTCGTCGTCGGACACGGCGGGGAAGATGGTCATGCCGTTCCTACCGGCGTCGACCTCTCTGATGTAGGCCCCGAGACCCGCCTCGAAGTTGACGCCGTACCTGATGTCGACCTTGGCGTCGTAGGTCCTGATGATGCTGCCGACGGTGAGGTTGACGGCCGCGGTCACGGCGTCCCTGAGGGACAGCCCGGATTCGAAGGCGCCGACGAAGGCGGAGCTGAACACGTCGCCCGTGCCGTGGTAGTATCCCGGGATCTCCTCGCGCATGATGTCACCGGTCTCACCGGTGGCGTAGTCGCGGTAGACGGCGCCGACCTTGCCCTCCTCGAAGCTGATGCCCGTCAGGACGATCTGCTTGATGCCGAAGCCCTTGGCGAGGTCGAGGACGGAGTCGATGTACTCCCTGGTGTACGGTCCCTCCTTGTACTCGATGCCGAGCATGAAGCTGAGCTCGGTCAGGTTGGGCATGATGACGTCGGCCATCTCGCAGAGCTGGCGCATCCCGGCCGGGAAGTCGGGACCGAAGACGGGGTAGAGCTTGCCCTTGTCGGCCATCACGGGGTCGACGTAGATCCTGGTGCCCTCGTGGGAAAGGTCCCTGAAGAGCTTCTTCACGATGTCGATCTGCTCGAAGGAGCCCAGGAATCCTGTGTAGAAAGCGTCGAACCTGATCCCGAGGGTCTGCCAATGCTCGTCGATGGGGACCATGTCCTCTGTGAGGTCCCTGTAGGTGTAGCCGGTGAACCCGCCGGTGTGGGTGGATAGGACGGCGGTGGGGAGGCCGGAGCATTCGATGCCGACTGAAGAGATGATCGGGATGGCGACGGTGAGGGAGCACCTGCCGACGCAAGATATGTCATGGATTGCCAGGATCCTTTCCTGATGCATGCGCCCGCGAACACGCTTCGGATTGATATATCCGCGCCTTTAAACTGCATTTCCCTATTCAGGCCCATACGTCTGGGCCCTTGCCCGAGCCTATCTCGAAATGGAGCTTGGCGATGCCCAGGTCCACCTGGGAGTACGAACCGCCGAAGCTCTTCACCTCGACCTTCCCGTCCCTGCGCAGGGTGAACCTGTACCCCTGCCTGTTCATGGCGGACGGCGCCAGCATCACCGACTCCATCCCCCTATCGAACCATTCGGCCGGTTCCCCGTTGACCAGGGCCAGCTCCTCCACGGGCTTGCTCCTGTGCGCCACGCCGTCGTCCATGCCGTGTCCGAGTGCGATCACGGACACCGCCCTGACGCCGTCGGGGATGTCGCACGCCAGCTTCCTCTTGCTGTAGGTCAATCCGACCCAGCAGGTCCTAAGCCCCAGGTTCTGGGCCTTCAGAGCTATCATCTCGCCCCAGTACCCTCCGCGCTCGTCCAGACCGTCCTTGTCGGACCCCATCACGACCACATAGTTCCTGACGTTGGAGAACTTCGCCACTCTCGACATCGTCCCGGCGAACGCCTCGGGGGAATCGAGGACCAGGGCACATTTGAGGTGGCCCTCGGCGTTGCACACGTCCACGATCCTCTCCATCTCCCGTCTCTCGTGCTCGCTGAGCGGCTTCTCGTCATAGCTTCTCACGGAATGGCGGCTCCTGACAGCCTCCATCAGAACATCCCTGTCCATGCTATCGTCTCCTGCGGGGACATGGTCCCTGACCAGAGGCACCCTCGCTTTGGAACCCATATATAATGGGTGCTAGGAAGCTTCGGGCAGGCTCGAAGCATCATCCGATGTTCGACCAACATCCCAGGTCGACAGCTGGATGTTCAGAATCCTTCGGGAAAATCGCATCTTCGGTGCGAATCATAATTATATCACGGAGCCTGCTCAAAACATGAATTCCCGCAAGATGGCAATCATCGCCCTGGCGGTGGTGGCAGCCTTGGCCCTCGCACCCCTGTGCGCGGAGCAGTCGGATGCCGCCACCTCCGAGGATATCAGCCTCACCCTGCCGGACCCGTCGTCCGGCGTGGTGCAGGTAACCGTCGGCAACGGCGGCAGCCAGTCGTTCAAGATCTTCGTATACAACGAATCCCAGCAGTACCTCCGCATGACCGCCTCCGGATCCTCGTCGTCTGAACACGTCGATGTCGTCACATCCGTGTCGGGGGACTACCTCCTCCCGGTTGGGGCCTCCGACACCGGCCACATCCTCTCCGTGGACGTGACCGTGAAGGTGGACAGGTACGACGACAGCCCCAACGAGGCGGGCGAGGTCGTGCTCACGTTCGTGGACATGGCCGGGGAGGACGTCTTCGAGATCACCGTGCCCATAGAGATCGCAGTCAACTCCTACTATTATTCAGCAGACGGGAACAACAAGTTCCTCGGCGTCTTCCCCAACACCATGGACGGAGTCCTGGGGTCGGAGTGGTTCACGGCCATCATCACTCTCGTTGTATGGGTCCTGATCTCGTACATCGTCTGCAGGGTCGTCATCCCAGTCTTCGCCAGGATCTTCACCCACAACAGCTCCCAGGAGGAGGGCCGCAAGGTCAGGAAGAACCTCACCAGCCTCATCGTCGCCCTGATAGTGGTGCTCTCACTGAACCAGAGCCTCACCATCCTCGGTGCTGGACCCGAGCTGAGGGATGGCTTCGGTGTGCTCTCGAGCGCTCTGTACATCATCATCGGCGCCATGATGGCCTGGACCATCTACGTGTTCGTGATCTCCGCCTTCCTCAGAGGTGCGGAGAAGGGCACCGACTCCTCCGTCGACTCGTCGCTCATCCCCCTGTTCAAGATGATCGGCAAGATCATCATCACGGTGTGCGCCGCCGCGGCCGTCCTCGCACTGTTCGGAGTGGACCTCACCGGCATCCTCGTCAGCGCGGGTGTCATCACCCTAGGTATCACATTGGGGGCCCAGAACATCCTCAACCAGTTCTTCAGCGGCATAGTGCTCCTGTCCACCAGACCCTTCAAGAAGGGCGACTTCGTGCAGATCGGAGGGACGGTCTATATCGTCAGGAAGGTTAAGCTCATGTTCACAGAGTTCGACAACTGGGACAAGGACCAGGTCGTCACCATACCCAACAACGTGGTCTCCGGAGGGACGATCGTCAACATGACCGCCGAGGACGACGAGGCCAGGGTCTACGTCTACGTGGACGTCGCCTACGACGCCGACCTCAAGAGGGCCCAGGAGCTCATGGTCAGGGCCGCCGTCGAGCATCCTCACGTCATAAAGGACGGTTCCCGCTCCGCCCCGTCCACGAGGCTGACCAACTTCATGGACTCCGGCATCGAGATCAGGCTCGCCGCCTACGTCGACGACTTCGACAGCAGCGGGACCTACGCAGGCCAGCTCAGGGAGAGGATCCTCCAGCTGTTCGACGAGAACGGTGTGGAGATCCCGTACAACAGGCTCGACATCGTCTTCCAGGGTCCATGCGACGGCAAGCGCAGGGACACCGATACGACGCCAGAGGGCCAGTGAGCCCCGACCGCCGGGCTCCGTCCCGGCGGTCCAAACATCTTGTGACAGGGTCCAGCGTGCTGGCTCCGCTCCTTCACTTTTCGACATCCATCATATACGAAGACCGTGGTTATCATGCCCATGGATGCTTCCGACGCGCATCTCGAGAACGCACTGGACGAGTACAACGACAAGGTCAACCAGCTGGAGCCCCTGGGCTGCTCGGAGGACCTGCTCGAGGCCTACGTCAACCGCGGATGCGTCCTGTACATGATGGAGTACCGCACCTCAGCAATGGACGACCTGGAGTCCGCCTGCGAGGTCCTCGAGTCCCTGGAGGCCCAGGGGTTCCGCGCGGATGCGGGCACCTTCGCCCGGATCCACTCAACGATGGGCAGCATCCTGTTCGACCAGGAGGCGGACTGCACCGGCGAGTATGAGCTCGTGTCCCGCCGCCTCTCGGAGCTCGGACCCCATTCCAGGCACTTCGACAGGCGCAGCATCGTGAGGATGTGCACGGACGCCTGCAAGAACCTGATCGACTCGGACAGTCCCGATGTCGCCATGCCGTTCGTGGACAAGGGGATGTCCATTCTCAACGGCCAGTCCGACCAATGGTCGCGCAACAGGGTCGTGGAGCTCCTGGGCCTCCGCGCCGAGGCGCAGTCCGACTTGGGCGATGCCGAGGAATCCATCGAGTCGTACTCGCAGGCCATAGACACGGCCATGGAGCTGATGGACCGCGGCCAGCTGGAGGACCCGGAGGAGCTGGTGATGTGCCTCGTCATTAAGGCCGAGGCGGAGAACGGCCTCGGACTCACGGACATGTACATACGCGATGTCGAGGTGGCCATCACCATCCTGGAGAGCATGATGGAGTTCAACCGCCTCCCGGACCCGGAGGTCCTTGTGAGGCTCCATCACGACGTCGCCGGTGCACTGATGAACGGCGGCAGGATCCAGGATGCCGAGAAGCACCTTCTCAAAGCGATGCAGATCAGCGTCAGGGGTGCCGGCGACTACATCGACGTCCACGGTCCCAGGAACATGTGATCCCCGGTTCGTCACGATCCTCACACATCATGTCGCACGGACCGTCGTTCCGTCGCACATAAAGACATTCTTTGAGACAACGTCTTTAATCTGCAGGTACATTACAACACCATGTCGAGGAAGGCCTACACCGAGGAGGAGCGGGACCGCATACGCAGGTCCATGCTCGAACGCTCAGCCAGGGTCTTCTCCGAGAAGGGTCTCAGGGACACGAGCCTTGAGGACGTCTACGTGCCCGAGGGCATCTCCAAGACGTTCTTCTACACTTTCTTCCCGTCCAAGACGGCCCTCATCAGGGAGGTATTCTCCGTCCAATCCGCCGACATCCTGGAGGTGCTGCGCCGCAACGTATGGGACTACGGGGCCATGAACGGTCTGCGCGTGACCCTTGAGGACGCCCTCGGCGGCAGATGGTACATCGCCACGGTCGACGACCAGGAGTACATCAGGGGGCTGTTGAGCGACGAGGAGTTCACGGGTTTCAAGAACGACCGCATAGTGCTTTTCGCCGAGGTGCTGGACACACTCGGCGTGCCGCTGAGCCGTCTGGACCCCAGGGTGTTCTACAACATGCTCATGTCCGTCGTGTGGACCGGCCGCTCCGACGCGGGGTCGATCCCCTTCCTCTACAGGGAGGCGATCCCCACGACCACCGAGATCCAGATGGACCGTCTGGTGTCGTACGTCAGCAGCCTCAGGGTAGATCAGGGATTTTGATAGGGAGATGGGACAATGGACGAGGAGAAGAGAAGGCGCATGGAGATGGACTTCTTCCAGGGCAACACAGGCCCCGCCACGGATGCGGCCCTGGAGCTGCTCTCCGGGTTGGACCTGGACGACGATGACGACGCTGCCATGGCCGCGGACATCGTATCACGCGGTTTGGCATCATCGGACGGGTCCGGTTTCGTTTCACGTCTGGCTGAATCGGGGTTCGACTTCGGGACCCGCTTCCCGGACGGACAGGGGCTGGTGACCGTATACGCCTCCCGTGGACGCAGCGACCCGGCCGTATACTCGGCGTTGAGGGACGCCGGCGCCGACCTGTGCATGGCCAACCGGAACGGTTCTACCGCGCTACACATACTGGCGTCGATGGAGAAATCCCCCTGGAGCAAGGACAGGGAGGCGGACATGGCCGTTCTAGCCGGGATGCCCGACAACGTCTCCTCATGGATGGTCTGCGACGCTTACGGGGCGACGCCCCTTCACCTGGCGGTCCTGAACCGCCATCATGAGCTGGTCAAGTCGCTTCTGGACGCTGGGGCCGATCCCTGTGCCACCGGGACATCGATACGTGATGGATACGGTCACGCAGTCGATTTCGACGGCACAACCCCGCTGCACCTGGCATGCCTGATAGGGGACGAGACGTCTGCTGGGATGCTGATCGATGCCGGTGCCTCCGACGGATGCACGGACTCCAAGGGCCGCCGGCCAGCGCATCTCGCCGTATCCCCGCCGCCGCTGCCCTATTGCAGGGAATACGACAGCGTCCCGGGGAAGGATGCGGTCAACGCCAGGAAGAAGGCGGTGCTGAAGCTGCTCAACGACATCGATTCACCTGACGATTCCGGTAAGACCCCGCTGCTCATCACGCTCATATCGTACAGATACGACAACGGAGGGCTCTCCGAGACCCTGCTGGAACAGGGCGCAGACCCCAACCGTTCCGCCAACGACGGCACCACCCCCCTGATGGCGGCCGCATCCAACGGACACGGCCAGGCTCTGAAGGCACTGGTGGCCGCCGGGGCCGATCTCGATGTGCAGGACCGCCACGGCCGCACGGCGCTCCACCATGCGGTCTCATGGAGGGACGAGAAGGCCGCCAGGTTCCTGATCAAGAAAGGGGCCAGGACGGACATACCGGACGAGACCGGTGCCACCGCGATGGAGATGGCCGCCTCCGCGGGTATGGAATCAGTCCTGGAGCTGCTCTGAGGTGATTCCATGGGATTCCTGCAAGGTTCAGGCCCAGCATTCGATCCCTCGAAGGGGGATGTCATCTTTGATCTCATGTCGACCGGGCAGACGGCCGCCGCATGGCAGCTGCTCTCCGGCGTCCGCGAGGGGGACCTGCCCTGGGCGGTGTACTGCAAGGCGTACTGCCTCCTTCTCGCCGGAAGATGCGAGGAGGCCCTGCCTTTGGCGAACTCCGCCTTCAGGAGCCTCACCGAAGGGGTTCCGCAGAAACCTTTGGATCCGGTCGGGGAATCTCTGTTGAAGAGGATGGAGGCCCCAGGGCCCATGCATCCCTCGGCACCATCGCTGAATCCGACCTTCGCCGGATTGCAGTCGAGGTGGCTTCTGTGCCTGTGCCTGGAGGGATGCGGACGCACGGAGGAGGCCTCCCAGACCGCCGTCCCCCTAGAACGCCTGGGGATCAAACCATTTGGAAACGAGGTGAGGAATCGATGTCGCAGATGGACAACATGTTTCTGAACGCCTGCAAGAACGGGCAGAAGGGGGTCGTCCAGACCCTGCTCTCCAAGGGAGAGGTTGATGTGAACAAGAGGGATGCCGTCGGGCTCACCTCCCTGCACTTCGCCAGCCAGCGCGGGGCCAGGGACATAGTGTCGCTGCTCCTCGAGGCGGGAGCCGACGCGACCGCATGCTCCAACGACAGCACCACGCCGTTGCACATGGCCGCCAAGTCCGGGAACAAGGACGTCATCCGGATGCTGGTGGATGCCGGGGCCGACCCGAACGCCACCGACCGCGAGGGACGCACGCCCCTGATGAGGATGGCGAACGAGGGGAAGGCCGACGCCGCGCAGTTCCTGCTCTTCCTCGGTGCCGACCCCTCCATAAGGGATAACGAGGGACACACGGCCCTCGACTTCGCCACATCCAGGGGGCTGAAGGGACTCGTGGAGGCTCTGACCGCTTCGGGGGACGCCGCCACCGCCAGGGACTCGTCCGGCAACACGCCGCTGCATCAGGCATGCTGGAACGGGCAGGGCGAGGTCGTCCGCGTGCTCCTGTCAGCCGACGGAGCCGACCCGAACGTCCTCAACGACGACGGGGAGAGCCCGCTGTTCCTGGCCGTACATCGCGGGGCTCTCAACATAGTGGAGATGCTTCTGGAAGCGGGAGCCGATACCTCCGTCAGCCTCAACACCGGCGACCGTCCCCTGCACGTCGCGGCCGTCGACGGCAGCCACTACATCGGCAAGGCGCTCATTGCATCCGGAGCCGATGTCAACGCCAGGAACTCATCGGGCTCCACCCCGCTCATCCTGGCGGCCAGGAACGGGCGCAACGACTTCACGGAGATGCTGCTCCAGAACGGTGCCGACCCAGACATGGCGGACAACGACGGACTGACCGCGATGCACTACGCCTCCGAGGCCGGATTCACCGAGATCGTCGAGCAGCTGCTCATGGCGGGCGCCAAGGGGTGACACCATGGGTTACTCCGTCTTCGCAGGGAACCTGGCCATGTACTACGCCGGGGACTACCCCGGGGCACCGGAACAGCCTCCTTTCGACCGTGACCAGCTGCTCGCCGCCGTCAGGCAGTGGCAGGAGGCGGTCGCCTCGAAGATCCCGGGATGCCAGGGATGGGACGAGGGGTATGGGGCGCCGTACCTCCAGGCCAATCTCGGTCTGGACGCCTTCGGGGCCCTGCTTCTCAGGGTCTCCTGCGCCATCACCGGTGCGGAATGCCCGGCGACGATCCCCAGCGGATGGAGGTTCTACGAGGACGCGACCGTCGACGAGGCCATGTCTGCGGAGGGTTCCGTACTGTCCTCCCTGATAGCGGATTTGTGGATTCCCAGCAAGGAGATTGGACTCTTCCAATGCGTCGGCCCGGCAGGGAACCAGGTCACGGCATCGACCCTTGCGACGCTGCACAGGGACCTGGTGGCGATCAACCAGGCGGTATGGGGCGCCCCCGGAGAGGAGATCGTCTCATGGTCCGATTCCTATCCCGGTTCGGAAGGCGTCCTGGACACGGACAGGCTGTCCAGGTTCGCCTTCTTCGTCCTCGTCCGTCTGGTGGTGTTCGCCGAGGGTCAGGGGAGACCGATCATCGTCGGACATTGATCCCTTCAAGGCTGTCGTCTGCGTTCCAGCAGGTACTTCAGGACGCCTGTGTTCCCAGAGTCCGCAGCGATCTCCAAAGCGTCCTTGCCATCCGAGTCGCGGAACTCCAACCCTGGTTCGCAGAAGTCATGGATCGTCTTTATCAGATCGAGGCCGGAATCGCCGGGCATGGCGGACGCATGCATGATCGCGGTCCGTCCGCAGGCATCCCTGGCATCCGGGTCCGCCCCGAGCTCCATCAGCGTGCAGACGATGTTCTCTGCCTCCTTCCCTCCGGACGTGCATGCGCAAATCAGCGGGGTCCTGCCGGAACCATCACGCGCATTCGGGTCGGCGCCGTGGGAGACGAGCCAATCGAAGGCGACCTGCCTTGCCGACCTGCCGTCGGAGGTCCATCCCAGGAACTCCGTGGTACAGACGTAGCACAGCGGCGGGCCCTCATCCGTCCCCACATCAAGGTCGGGGGAGCCCTGCGAGTCGACGAGGAGTCCCAGGTTCCTCGTGAGGGTCCCCGATCCCCTGTCGTTGGAGCCGGTGCCTACTGTGGACCTCAGTGACACAAGAAGATGGTACATCGCCGTGTGCCCGTCCCTGCCGTCCGAGATGGTGGCGTAAGCACCCCCTCCGAGCAGCGCCTCGACGACGGGGGCGCACATGCGCCTGCAGGCTATCATCAATGATGTCATCCCCCTGTAGTCGCCGTCGCGGTCCCAGAACTCGTCCGGATCCGTTCCTTTGGAAAGGAGCTCCGAGACAGCCGGGGCATCGTCCGTGATGGTCGCCTGGTAGAGGTCCATGCCTCTGACGAACCCATCGGCATCGCCCCTCAGCAGCGAGGCGGTCCTCCCGAGCCCGTTCTCTATGGCGAAATCCACGGCCTTCCTTCCGATGCGCGTCTCCGCCTCGGGGTCGATGCCGCATCCGATGAGCTATTCGGCCATCCTGCGGCACATCTCGTCCTTCGCTTCGAAGCCATCGGGATCGGATTCACGCAGACGGTCGTAACGGTTCCCGGACCCGCAGACCAGATGGAGGGCGTTCATCCCGCTGCTCTCCAGCACGGAGTCGCAGCGAATGCGTCTCTGTCCGATGATGGAGATCATGGGGAGGTTGTGCATGTCCGCCGCGATGTGATAGAAGCATCTACCGGAATCGTCCCTCCTGTTCGGGGGACAGCGGTTGGCCAGGAGCATGTCCGTGCATTCGGCCATCTTGGACGTCCTGCCCTCCCACCTCTGTACGGCCAGGATGTGGAGCGGCGTGCGACCGTACTCGTCCGCGGCACCGGCCCTGAAACCGTTGGAGATCAAAGCCTCCATCGCCTCGGGGTCGACGTTCTCGGCGGCCACATGCATGGCGGTCCTGCCGTGGGGTCCCGTCTCCCCGGGATCGAGGGAGCGGATCGCCTCCATCACCTTCTCGCGAGATCCGCCGTATCCGTAGGCGGACTCCAGGTCATCGATGCTCATACGCGTCCGCTCGGCCAGGCGAAGTCCTTCCACGGACCCTCGGTGAGCAGGTACTCGACAGCGAACATCAGTCCGGCGGCGTTCTCGTAGCAGGCCTCCGGGCCGAACGGGCACTTCCAGTACATGCTGCCGAATATGTACGACTGGGCGTAGGAGGTCCAGGAGTCGAAGGCGGACAGGCATCCGTCGGCTATCTGGTCCAGGATGTCCCAGGCCTCCTGCTCCGAGATGTATCCGACGAAGTACCCCCAGCGGGTGACGTTGGCGGCCCTTCCGAGGTCCCATCCGCGCAGCATCATCGGACCGATCTGGCCAGCGTAAGCCCTGGTGAACTCGAACCTGGAGTCGCATACGGCGATGTCGTCCTCGTCCATGTCCTCGGTGTGGAGGTCGGCCGCGGACCCGGATGCGGATATGACCTCGAGAGCCTCCATGTAGTCCTTCGAATGGCCGCCTGTGATCAGATACCTCAGTGTGTCGATGAGGCCGTCCCTGTCCTCGACCCCCCAGTACTGTTCCAGGATCGAGCGGACCATGTCCACGTTGTCCTGGTTCCTCGGCTCCACGTCGAGACCGTCAGTCAGATGGTCGTTCAGGGTCGATATGATCCCCGTCAGGAGGATCTTGAAACGCCTCATTCCCGCATCGTCCACCGGGGCGGGCTGGAGCTCCTGTAGTTGCGTCAAAGCCGACAGGACGTTGATTATGTCCCCGTATCCGAACTGGTCGGGTTCGATCGATCCCATGGTCTCCTCGGTGAGGCTGGTGCCATCGTCGCACCCCATGGCCCGTTCGACCTCCTCGTCGTTGTATCCGAGCTGTTCAAGGACCGCCCTGGCCTGGGCGTCGGGGTCCACATATCCGGAGCTGTCGGCGATCCCGGACATCTGGGTGATCATCTGTATCTGCATCTGGAGGCTCTGGTCGAGCTGGGCGCAGAACTGTTCGACCACCGCGGGGTCGGATGCGTACATCTGACGGTACATGTTCTTCTGCGTCTCAACCTGGGCCTTGAGCATCTCGATCTGCATCTGGAGGGGGTCCATGTCGGTCATGAGGGATGGTACGACGTGACCGATTATAAACGTTACATACTCACATCTCGAATCAGTCTTTAATCATCTGTCATTAGTAGGACTCACAACCAAAGTCCTTGGGGAATTCATGAACGTTATTACCACACCTGATATGGATTATTTTTTTGGTTTATTATGGTAACATCGGAATCATAGTGAATTAGTTAAATACTTAACTAGACTAAATGTTTTTATCATATCTGAACGATTCATGATGGATCACATGAGGAAAGAGGACTCCCGCCGCCTTTACAGAGACGAATTCGACCTGCTAACCATCCAGACGAGGCAGGACCTCCTCCGCTCCGCTGCCGAGGAGAACGGTATGACCCTGAAGGGGTTCAAAAGGTTCGAGAGATGGGGCAGGTACACCTACACCGCCATCTATGAGAGCGACGGATCTGAGTTCGTGTTCGTCCCCGGGGACACCGTGACCCTGGGATGGGAAGGCCACTGGGAGGACCTTGACGGACGCACCCGCTTCATGATCGAGAAGTATGTAAAGGAACACGGCGTGGACCCTAGAGCAGTCTTGGAGGCTCTAGTGCTCAGGACCCGCTCCCGCACAATCCCGCCGATGCTCGTCGAGGTTCATCCCCGCATATTCGAAGGGGATGCATCCGGATGCCTGTCTTCTGTATCGAATCCCTTCTCCGTTCCCACCTCCGACGAATGGGAGTACCTCTGCGGCGGTGGCGGCACTACCCTGTTCCAATGGGGGGACAGCTTCGACTTCGGCATGGGGCTGAGGCACTTCCCGGACCAGAAGGGTCCGTATACGATGGAGGAGCCCAACTTCTTCGGCATCGTCATCGCCTCCGACCCTTTCCTGACGGAGCTCGTGTCGGACGAGGGGCCGCTCTTCAGAGGCGGTGACCTCGGCGGCAACATCATCACCGGCTACGGCCCGGTCATCGGCTACCTACCCTGCTCACCGCACTTCAAACCGATCTCCACCGGTCCCGACAGGAAGGTCCCGGAGAGGTTCCTTGTACGCAGGATCGTCCGTCTGGATGTCCCCTGCGAGGACCTGGCTGTCTCGGCGGCCATGGAACATCTGGATGAGGGTCCAGGGATCACCGAGGTGGCTCCTGGCCCGGATACAGTCTTCTCCGATGACCGTCCCTTCCCCAAGGACTACGTGTTCTGCAGAACGATAGTCGACGACCCCTCGGTACCAGATGATTTCACCGTCAGGGCGCAGCACGTGTTCCGCGGTCTGATCCACTGGATCCCGGCGGGAGACTGGACCTATGCCGAAATGGAGGACCAGCTCAGGAGCCGTGCCCGCAGGATATCGGACATCCAGGGTCAGATCGGATACACCATGTCCCAGGAGGCCGTACGTTCGGTCAGGCAGACGTTCTCCGACATTATCAGTTATTATGGCATGGCTCTGGACGTAGACAGGATCCTCGACGATCCTGTCTGGAACATCACCGAGGAGGGATCCTCCGGAGACTACGAGGGCACCGACTCTAAGGCGACGGAGCCTCTGGATACGAGGTACATGGTTCTCGTCATGGGGTTGATCGAAAGGTGCGAGGACTGGCACAACCATGGGGAGCACAGGAAGGTGGTCGAGGCCATCGAGTCGCTTCCGGAATCGTCGAGGGACCCGTGCCTCACCAGCGTACTCGCCAGGGCCTACAACAACCTCGGCGGTCCCGATGACACCGGACCGTTCCACAAGGCCATCTCGCTTCTGGAATCCGTCCGTGAGGACCTCTCTGACGATTACCTCTGGAACTACAGGATGGGATACTCCTACTACATGCTCGACAGGGAGCCCGAGGCGATCCCATACCTCCAGCGCGCCAAGGAGCTGGAACCAGACGACGAGGACAACTCCGGGCTCCTGGACGCCTGCGTCGATGCTCTTTCGATGCCCACGTTCCACAGGACCTTCCGCGAGCGCACCGAGGTCACCTGGAGGAGGTTTGCCGAATCCATGTCGGAGATCGAGAGGCTGCTGTCGCATCCAGACCGTCGTTCCGTAGAGGAGGAGCTCCTGGATCTGGTGGACGGCATCATCTGCACGACGTTCGGCGAGGTCTCGTTCGAGATCGGACACGACGGGGAGAGGTTCGAGCTCATCCTGGTGCCGGAGAGGGACCGCGTCAGGCTCTTCGAGCTAATGGAATTCGTCAGAAGGGCCCCCGAGGACGTCCTGTCGAGGTGGAGGGTCAGCATCGGGAAGCATGCCGGGGAAGGCCTCGATCTCGTATACGGGGACGTCACCGTAGGTTCCCGTGACGTGGAGGTCCTGGTGGAGAGGTCGGGGAACTTCGCCTCGGTCACCGCCTACTGCGAGAAGCTCTTGCCGCTGATGGACGAGGACGAGAACCGCGTCTGGTGGATGATATCGAACCTCCTGGAGCAGAACCTCGGCGAGATTCCGGCGATGGCCATCCTGAACGGGTTCAGCGTGGTCCGCGAGAGGCCCCAGGGGGACCTGGTCAGGCTCGGGGACATAAGGTCCAGGCTCATCGAGATGGGTTTTAACACGGAGGTCGGACCGGAGGGATACCTGTCCATATACATGTCATACAAGCTCGAACCCATAGACGACCCGGATGCCGATTGGAGGTTCGACGTCATCGCCGGGTCGTCCAGATGCCCCCCGCTGGTCAACGACTATCTAGGCAACGACGACTCTGAGGTGGACATGCTCCATGCCGACGGAGCGGTCGCAGGGTTCCTTGTGTTCCCGTTGGACTCCTTCGACGGGGATGACCGCGTATCGCGCATACTGGACTTCCGTGAGGCCGCAGAGAGATCCATCATCGGTTCCGTCGGCGAGGACTCTGTCGTCTTCATCGGCGGTGCCACCGGGCTACGCCACGGGTACATAGACCTGATCGCCTGGGACCTCCCGCGGGTGCTGCAGGCCTCCACCGATTTCTTCGAGGGTACCGACGTCGAATGGGCCGGATTCCACTCGTTCCGCAGGTCCGCGCTAACGCTCAGGCTCGTCGAGCACGAGGGAACCGACACGGAGGCCCCGGTGATTCTGACGCCCGAGGACGTCGACAGATTCCAGTCGTACGTCGGCGAAATAGACGGCAGGTACCATGCGATGCTCAACGACCTGGTCGGGATCCTCAACTCCGGCATCCGCGAGGGACGCTTCACTCGCCGTCAGGTCGAGTCCGATCTGGATACAGCCCTTTGGTACGCGTACGCATGCCTGAACATCGGGGATTACGAGCACTACTGGCAGGCCGCCCAGTGGATGCCGTCGTCGGAGGGTTCGGCCACGGGATGCGCCACATGGTTCTACCGCTACTCCTGCGCACTGATGTACTGCGGCCGTCTGGAGGATGCCCGCGACTACGCGGAGAGGGGCATCCTGGAGGAACCGGGGTATCCGTGGATCTGGCTCCAGGCAGCGAAGATGAGGGCCCACTTCGGGGACAGGGAGGGGGCGATGGAAGCAATCGCGAGGGGGCTCGAACTGGTCCCTGGCGACTACGAGTTCCTCACGCTGGCGGAGGAGGTCGAAGTCGGACTGGACCTCGACAGCTTCGAGTTCCACTGGATCGACCCGGGTGCGGACGCGGTCCTGCAGTCCGGCGAGGACCCTGATGCCCGGGAGAAGCTCGACGTCATCGCGGGGATCCTGACGGATCCGGAGGGCGCCGCCCGCTTCAGATCGGCTTTCCATCCCATCGACGGGACCTGGGAGGAGGACTCACCCTACTGCTCCTTCGATACCGAGGTCCGCGGGCTGCGCTTCGGGGTCCTCTTCAGGGCCAACATCGCCGCGCTCTCGAAGATGGATCCGGGACGTCTGGGATGGATATCTTCGGAGATGTATGAAGGCAGATGGAACTCCTACGCTGCGGTGATGCGCCGTTCGGACCCTCTCTTCAACGGCGATGGGAAGCTGGTCGCCGTCATCGTGGACAGGGACTCCTCCGTGACGCTGGCCTACAGGCTCCCCAACGGGAGGGATGCCGAGGTATCGCTGGGAACCGGCACGGAGCCCATCCGTTGACACGGCGGGGATCCCCATCCGGGGCCGCGACGGTCAGGCAACGGATCCTCGGTCGTGATATCCTACGCTACCTTAAACAACCTAGGAGGCCATACGACCCGGCATGACTGCTGCTGGGACCCCGAAGCCTCCGCTCCTAGGGCCGGAGGAGGAGTCTGTCCTGAGGTCGTTCGTCTCTGACGGTACGGTCGACTGCGACGCCATACTGGAGTACCTGGGATCGTTCATATCGCACGGCGCATCCGAGGGACGGTTCACCGAGAAGGACGCTCACCGCGACCTCGGCATCGCCCTATGGGTCGCCTATGCCTGCAACAACGAGGGTGACTACGAGCACTTCTACACGGCTTGCGACTGGCTCTCGGGGGTGGAGGACCTGGCGAAGGGATGCGGCAGATGGTACTACCGTTACGCCAACGCCCTCATGTACTGCGGCAGGCCGAACCTCGCCCTGGAATACTGCGAGAGAGGCGTCGTCGAGGACCCTGACTATCCCTGGACATGGCTTACCCTCGGCAGGCTCAGGTCCCATTTCGGGGACAGGAAGGGCGCATTCGACGCTGGGAGGAGGGGACTCGAACTTGTCCCCGGCGATTACGAGTTCCTCTCGCTGATGGCGGACATCGAGACCGGCGCAACCATCGAGCAGATGGAGATGCATCTGATCGATCCGGAGGCCGATGCCTCCTTCAACGGTCCCGACCGCGATGAGAGGGAGTACGAGAGCAAGATGCTGGCGGTCCAGGGCATCGTCTGCGACAGGGTCAACCTCGAGAGAATAAAGGAGGGGCTGGGCGTCTCCGGCTGGTCCGCCGACCATCCCTACTGCACGTGCCTGATGGAACGTGAGGGAGGATCGCTGGTGGTCACGTTCATGATGAACGAGGCCCAGCTGTCCAAGAGGGACCCGTCGTCGATCCGTTCGATCATCGATTCGATAGACGTCATGGATGCCCGGGCCAGGGGCCATCTGGAGAACCGTGTTGGAAGCCATCCGTCGCTGTACGGACTCAGCATACGGCCAGACATGGGGGTCAGGCTGTCTTACGTCACATCGGGTAGCGATGATGTCCACACAGTCGACTTCAACAGCGACCTGGAGCTCCTTGACAACCCCAACGGTGGACCGTTCGCGGCGATAGTGCTGCTGCGCGAACCCAGATGGGATCCCTCCGAGATCGTGAGGCAGCTGGGGGAGCGCTGGGGGATAAAGCTCGCTGACCCCGAGGTATCCGGTGAGTCGTTGATTGCAGCTTTCGAAGGCCACATCCTCGCCGTGAGCCTCATATCCAGTCCCGTGCCCGGGAACGAGGCCTCCGATGCCGCAGCAGGCAACTACATGTGGCCGGAAGGCCGGGATGTCGTCACGGCCCACACGGCGCATCTGATAGTGGCCATGGTGAACCATGACGGGGACCCGGTCGAATGCGGGTTGACCTTCGTCAAGCTGGTCGACTCCTGCCTCAGGGCTTCCGACGCCCTCGGAGTCTACGAGAACGATACGGTGTACCGTCCCGAGTTCTTCATGATGGAGGCGGAAGGGTTCCGCAGCAGGGAGGTCATCCCGGTGCTGGCGATGGTATGGATAGGCATGTACCGCACATCCGAGGGGGTGTCCGCCTACACGGTGGGCCTGGGCTCCTACGCCAGGGACGAGATGGAGGTCCTGGACGCCGACGACGAGTCCTACAACGTCATGAACTTCCTTTACGATGTGGTGTACCACATGTTCCTCACAGGGACGGTCTTCAAGGACGGGGACACATTCGGCTTCGGTCCGGAGCAGGTGCTGACCGTAAACAGGAGCGCGGGCGTCTCGCTGGACGGCTACACCCTGAAGCTCCAGTACCCCGGTCGGCGTGATACAGGTTCCGGTTCCGAAGGGAACGATGATATTGCATAATAACAACGAAGAATAATTCAATCGAATAAAGCTACAAACTTTATTAATAACGGACATGAAGAAGAACACAATCAGTCGTGAGGAACTGGCGGAGAAGCTCCGTCAGGGAGCGGAGAGGAAGATGACCGAACGCGAGGCGTACGCCATGAAGGCATTCGAGGACCCCGACAGGGCCCCTCACTATCTGGACCTGATGGATTGGCTTCAGCTCGACATCAGGTACCATCAGCTGGCATCCGCCTACTACTCGAACGACTTCGACTCGGTGGACAACGGTTACGACGAGGACCTTCTGGCCCTGGTGGAGGCCAGCAGGATCTCCCCGAAGCTCTACGCATCCTACCTCAGGGACCTGAACCCCGAGGACCGTGCCGAGGAGAAGGTCACGCACGCTGCCGTCGAGGGTCTGAAGAAGGCCATCCGGGACACCGTGGTGCCTCTGGATCCATGATCTACGGACTCGAGGACACGATCCTTCTGACCCGCATTGCGGCCAGGAAGAGCATAGAGCTCGCCGCCTTAGCTCATGACGGAGGCACGGTGGCTTCGATGACATCCATGATGCTGGTCGACGACCTGAACCGCATCCAGCTGCTTCTCGACCTGGCGTCCAACGACCTGTCGGACATCGAAAGGAGGCTGGACCTGCTGACCGACGTGAATGACGACCTGCCTGATGACATAGTGCAATCATACAGGTCCGGATTGGATGAGAGGAGCCGCTCCGACGAGGAGTCATTCCAGGCCCTGATCGTCCGCGCCATCATCCTGCTCGGCCCGTTGAGGGAGGGGATAGCCCTGTCGAGGACGATCAGCCAGGGTGAGTCTCCGCTCGGATTCTCAAAGGCCAACAACGTCATGAAGGTCAGGGGGATCCTGCTTAACATCCTCGAATCCCCTCAGGACACCGTCGGACCGGATGTGAGGGAATCTACCAGGGTCCTCGCTATCCTATGCTCCCAGCTGCTCCGCGTGCACTCCGGACGGGACCTCACCAACGCCGAGATCTCCGCCGTCCTCAGGGCGCTGTCGGCGTACGAAACGGGATTCCTCAGGGACAGGCTATCCCCGCTCCTGCCTGATCCGGATCGCGCACAACTGAACTCGTTCCTCGGCGACATGCCTTTCCTGGTCTCCGTCCTCATCGGAAGGGCCGTCTCGAACTCCGAATTGAGTACGACATTCGACGACCGAATCATTAACAATGGTTAACCATTCGTCGACATCCTTGTTTCTTTTTATAAATAAATCTTAATTCAATCGTCATGGCAACTAAGACCATGCTAATCGCTGTCGCAGTCGTTGCCGTCGTGCTCGTGGCGTCGGGTGTATACCTGGCGACCAGGGACAACGGAGGCGAGGGTGGCAGCCAGGTCGATGCCATAGGGATGGACGTGTCCGTGGGGGACTACTACACCATCACGTCATCCCAGAGCGCATCGCAGCCATCGCCGATGACCCTGGCCGCAACTGTCGGTTCGGACCAGACCAAGTACACAGTCACCGCCATTGACGAGAACACAGGCATGATCGATGTCAGTGTCGAGACACCGAACGGTACATCCCATGAGACCATGGCCAAGGAGGACTTCCTGGACGACGTCACGGTCGTGGACCAGACCTACATCGGCGAGTACCAGAGGAACGACACGATAGCCTACGCCGGCAAGAACGTGCAGTGCATGGTGTTCATGGACCAGCAGGACGTCGGCGGAGCCACCACCGTCACCACCTACGATTACATCGGCGTGGATTCCAACGTCATCTACCAGACCGAGATCGTCATCGTGAGCAACAACAGCACCAACACATACAGGACCACCCTCACCGACACCAACATGATCGGCAAGGAGTCCTCCACCGAGGTCATCGTCCCCGAGGGTTCCATCCAGACGGGCGAGATCCGCACCCAGCTCCAGGTCGGAGACTACATCGAGTTCTCCAAGTACGACGATGACGGACGCGACATCGAGGGCGCCGAGATCGTCAGGATCAACGGCGACTACATCCAGTACTGTGAACTTGGCGACAACGATACCGATGGAACCACCGTCAAGGACTTCCTCTCCCTCGTCCTGCATGATGGGAGTGGGAATATGATCGATTCCGGCCAGACTCTAAACACCCCGTTCGGAACCATGACCTGTAACCTGTACGAGGTGTACTGGATGCACAGTGAGATCCTGGACTTCGACTGGGAGGACAGGGTCGTCCTCTGGGTCGCTGCGGACTCCGGAATCATCTACAAGATCGAGACCTACGACGACTGGCATGACGATGATGACCGCTGGGAAGACTGGTATGATGATGTCGAGTCCTACTACCTTACAGGCACCTCGCTCTTCGGCGGCACCCAGCAGGAACCGTCAACTCCCGGCGATAAGCCCTCTTCCAGTAACAGGTTCGGCGTCACCCTGGAGGTCAACGACTACTACACGATCCAGGACGGCCGCGATGCGGAGACCTACCAGATCATCTCCATCGACGGCGACCGCCTCACCGTGAGGGAGACCGAGGGAAGGGAGGTAGAGGTCGAGAGGATGTCCGCCAACGAGTTCCTCGGGAAGATCATGATGACCTCCGATCAGCTCAGCAGATGGGATTCTCTCAACACCACCGAAACGATCAACGACGTCACCTGCCAGGTGTACCAGGAGCGCTACGATGACGACCGCGAGCGCATATGGGTCCAGCAGGTCGGTTCCAACTACATCGTCTGGCAGAAGCAGGAGGACCGCGACGACCGCGAAATCCTAATAGAAATGAGCATAGCCTCGCTCTGAACCTACTTACGTCCCCTCTGGGGGACGGCTCCTCCCTAACTTGTTATAAATAACATGTTTTAAACACTGATATAGAGATACTCACTCATGTGGGATGCTGCTCTTATCGCCAGGGTCCGGGACAGGAAACTCAACGAGATCCTGATCTTCGCTTCGCTGGCCAAGATAGACACATCGAAGATCGATGATTACATAGACATCATTGTCTCGCTGGGCGACGATATAGACGCCTGCGACACCCTCCTCGAGACCGATGGGGACGCCGAGATCACACTCGAGCCGATCGCCAGTCCGGACTACCTCTCCAGGCTATCGCCCGGGGAGAGGGCGGATGAGGATGCTTTCAACTCCATGAAGTCCGTTCCGGAAGACGATGGGATCTCAGAAATGGAATACCTCAAAGGGGTTATCTCAGAGGCTGTCGACGCCATCATTTACGACGCGAAGATCCAGGGTGTTCGCGGAAGCGATGACATCGAATGGGAGATGGAGGGCCTCAGGGACGCCTTCCTCAATGTGCTCGGTGAGCTCAACGAGGCCAACGACAGGATCTCCGAGTTGAAGGAGGAGAACTCATCCATCGTTGCCTCATCGTCATCGCTCGAATCCGAATCACAGAAGCTGCGTCTGGAGAACTCCAGGATCACGGAGGAGATCGACCTCCTCAGGCGCCAGTGCTCCGAGCTCAGGTCCGCATCCGATGAATGCGCCGCACTGAAGGACAAGATGAGCCTCATCAGGGAGGATGCCGCCAAGATACATCAGACGAACGAGGCCCTCCAGGCGGAGATAGACAGGACCAGGTACGAGAACGACGGGTTCAAATCGAAGGTCGCCACGCTGGAGGAGGACCTCGTCAAGTCCGGTGACATTATCAACGAGCTCCGTGACGGGAACTCAGAGCTCGCCCGTCGCATCGATTCACTGACCACGGAGAACCAGGGGTTGGCCTCGGACAGGGCCAGGGCGGTCGAACTGGAGAAGGAGGTCGCTTCCCTCAGGGACGAGCTGTCCGTCGCCAACGACACCGTCTCCGAACTCAGGGCCCGCATCGAGTCGCTCACGATCGATGTCGCCAGGGTAAGGGAGCTCGAATCAACACGTGTCGCCCTGGAGGAGGAGGTCTCAGCCCTCCGCGAATCCAAGTCAAACGCCGTCTTCGACCTGGGGATAGCCATGAAGGAGAGGGACTCCTTCAGGGCCTCAGTGGAATCCCTAACCAGGGAGCTGGCCTCCATGGAGAGCCAGGTGTCCCTGCTGAGGGACGGCCAGGGAGGACTGGCCGCCGAGTCCGAGCGTCTCAAGTCGGAGAACGCGGAGCTTTCAGCCAGGTTGTCCGAGGCCGAATCCGCGGCGTCATCGCTGGAGTCCGCTAAGGAGGCCCTCGGTTCGCTGAAGGACGAGCTCCGCACCGTCAGGATGAGGAACGAGGAGCTCTCCGCCGAACTGGACTACTGCAAGGAAGCGGTCGCCACAGCGGAGAAGGAGAGGGACGAGGCCCGCGAGGCCCTGGATTCCATCGTGTTGTCCGCCCCATGTGCACCTGCTGAGGTACCGGTCGAGGATGCCGTTTCCGACGCCCCTGTCGTCGAGGAAATCCCTGACGTTCCCGCCGTATCCGAACCGGAGGAAGCCCCCAGGGATGAGAGCCGTCCTGTTGTCGACAGGATCCTCACCGATGAGGAGGTCGATGTCCTGAACAGGGTCGCGGAGATGAAGGACCGTCAGATCGACGAGTTCATCGACATGTCCATGGACGGTTCCATGAGGGAGGATGTGTCCGACGACATAGTCACTTTCCTGAAGGTCGACAGCGAGATATGCCGCATCCTCACATCCATAGACATGACGGACCTGGACAGCATCGTGTCCGGTTTCAGGAAGCTGCTGGACACCCTGGAGGATGCACCCGACGCGCACTTCCAGAAGGTCTACCTCTCGAAGATCTCCCCGGAGGAGAGGGAACTGGAGAACAGGTACGTGGCCATCATGGACCGCGTCCACAGCATCATTTCCGGCAGGTACATGCGCTTCATGGGAAGATCTTCCGCATGATGCCCTGCGGGGACTCGGCATAGTCTATGCCGTTGTCCTCGCAGATCCCCTTTGTGAAACCATAACCATAGGTGACCGCCAGGAACGGCACGCTGCTCCTGCGGGCGCCATGCAAGTCGTTGGGCGAATCACCCACCATGATCGCATTGCACGGGGACACACCGGAACGGTAGATCGCCCTGTCGATTATGTCGGACTTCGACATCGCGCCGAACATATCCGAACCGTTCACGGATTGGAACAGATCCTCGATATTCCAGTGCCTTACCTGGCTAACGGCAATCTCCTCGAGCTTCATGGTCGCGATCGATACAGGGATCTCTTTGAAGCGGGCATACTCCAACAACTCGAGCATCCCGGGATAGAGTACAGATTGGAGATATCCCTCCCGACCGTAGTAATCCCTGTAAGCATCCACGGCCCTCTGGGTCTCCTCGGCATCGAGGCCGTATATGCGGGATATGTTCTCATGAAGCGAACCCCCCATGCGGCTGAACATCTCCTCGTCGTCGGGTCTGTCCCTTCCGAGCCAATCGGCTACATAGCGGTAGGATTCCAGGATTCCAGGTGATGTGTCCGCCAGGGTCCCGTCCATGTCCAGTATGATCAGCTCGGGATTCATGGACCGTCATACCCACAATGGTCATTAACCTTCACGTTTCCCTGGGGCACAGGCATATATCCGAACGGAGTTGCGATACCCATGCGGGATGTCCCCACCGATATCGGTTCGCTCCAGGAAGACTTCGAGGACACGGTCTGCGCGGTGCTGGAGGATGCAGGTTTCGAGGTCCTTGACAGGAATCCCTCCCACGACCCTTTCGAACCGGACATCGTCCTGATGGACGAGGATGAGTGGGTGTTCAACGTCATCTGTTATTATGTGGAGGATACACCGTCGCATGGGGTGGCGGAGATATTCCCCATCACGTTCAACATGCGCAAATGGGTCCGGGACGATTCAGACAAACCCGCCTTCCTGGCGTTAGGGATCGGTGGTGTTCCCTCAGAACCGGAATACCTTTACTTCTCCCGCTTTTTCAACTTCAACGACCGTCTGTTCGACATGGATTGCAACAAGGGGCTTCTCCTCAATTGGCTCAGGCCCCCATTCCTGCGCAAGGTCATCGAGGACGAATTCGAGCGCATATTCAGCCCTCTTTGAGTTTATGCTTGAATAATATCTCTGATAAAGCTATCAGATTTATTAATTATGCATTATTAATTTACTTCTAATTTCGATTCAAAATCGAGGAATTTGATCATGATACAAGACCTTCATTCAATCCTCAAAATTTCTTCAAATTAATCGATAAATTTGGATTATTTTCGTAACCTATGATTATTTAATCAACTAGCTTAATCTACTAAATTATTTAGAAACAAAGACACAGAGCAGTCATCTTCCGTGAATAATCAATATTAATTTAGCTGATATCTAAATTCGATTAATTTATTTCAGAATCTCGAATTATTGAAGATTTTTATTAGAATCGTGGGGCAAAATGCTTGTTTTCTAAGATTGGAACAATTATTGATCGTTTCTGGATGAAAACCGAATTTCATTCGATTTTGAAGCACTTTCTTGTCCACGACGGTCTCCCGGATATCAACTAAATCAGACCGATTTGATGGTGGAAAACATGCTGATTGACTAATTTTGATGATCTTTCTCCGTGATGTTTTCGACAGATGCAAAATCATTCGAATTCAGATCATTTTTGATTATTTCTGAATAATGAGGAATTGCATCAGCTTTTGATTCAGATTTCTTCAAAATGGTATGATTTGATATTAATTTAGTTCATAGCTTAACCTAATATATTTTTTATAAATGATTGCAACACATCGGATAATCATCCTAAAATAAACCAATTGATAGAAGGCTCAATGAGAACCATCAAAATTCCATGTATTTCCATGATTCAGCATAATATATGATTATTCAATCTTGTTAAGTTATCTAATTAATTTGTCAAGGGTAGATGAACGATCTGAAGATTTTCAAAGAATTGTCTGATATCTTGTGCAATCGAAGAAAAGAATGAATTATTACCGAGTTTCGAATTATTATACCGAGATACGTTATCAAATTGTTTTATTGCAGATATCCATAGGAAAACTGTATATCCTGACATCATGATACATAGACATGAACAGCGAGGAAGCATTGGGGTTCATAGAATCCAGAAGAAGCATCCGTTCCTACAAACAGGATGCAGTGCCTGAGGATCTGATAAGACAGATAGTTGAAGCTGGAACCTATGCAGCTACCGGCAGTGGCCTCCAATCCCCGATCATCATCGCTGTCACCGACCGTGAGGCGAGGGACAGGCTGTCCAAGCTCAATGCCGACATACTGGGCACAGATGCAGACCCGTTCTATGGTGCACCGGTCGTTCTGATAGTCCTGGCAGACCGCAGCATCCCGACATACCTCTACGACGGAAGTCTCGTCATGGGGAACCTCATGCTTGCGGCTCATGCTCTGGGATTGGGTAGCTGTTGGATACACAGGGCCAAGGAGGAGTTCGATAGTCCCGAGGGCAAACGGATCCTCAGGGATCTCGGCATCGAGGGAGATTACGAGGGTATAGGGCATTGCATCATCGGATACATCGACGGTGAAGTGCCTGGAGCCAAGCCACGCAAGGATGGATGGGCATACTGGATCTGAACCGGGTTTGATCAACGATGGGTTCTCACCCGAGATCGGATGTCTGCCCATCAAAGTCCTTCCACTCTTCGGAAATGTAGCAATTCGTGGTGCTGGGTCAGATAAGACCAGGCATGGATGCAACTGATCGACCTTCTTGTAACCTGAACTCCGCTGAATGCCATCTGGGATGATCGGACAGGATCTTCAAGATCGTTCATCGACGGAACATTGAAATCTTTCGCAACTCCAGATCACATCTGTTGACAGGAAAAGCATGCTGGACGATCAGGACAGTTCGACCTAATCCGAGACCAGTAATTCGGGGGGGGGGATGATCACAGGAATCGATATCCACTGGGGTATGAAGAAGGATATGGTGCATATCCATTATTAATTTAGCTTATAACTAAATAAGAATTAATAATCAAACGTTGTCATACGACAACCTCAGATTGTACGTCATCATGTGGAGGAGCTCCTTGTCGAGTTCGACCTTGGTGTCAGCGACCCTGGAACATCCCATGTTGTCGTAGAAGGAGTATCCGCAGTCGTTGTCGGTGAATATGACGATGGATTCGCAACCGTTGTCCCTGAAGATCTCGAGCGCCTCCATGTAGAGGGCCTTGCCGATCCCCCTGCCGCGCATGGTCTCGGATACGATGAAAAGGGAGATCTCGCCGTCGTAGCTGAGTCCGGAGTCATGGAGCATGGTCTCCTGGCCCCTGTGCATGATGTCCATGTCGGATACGTACTCCTTGTATCCGTCCATGCCGCTGATGGCCTCCATCCTGGGTGAGAGTCTCTCCCTTCCCCTGATCTTGCCTGTGCGGTTCGTCCCCACGTCACCGATGATGCAACCCACGGCCTTTCCGTCGACTATGGCCACCTTCGCGAAGGAACGGGAGTAGAGATGCTCGAGCACGTAGACCTCCGAGGACGGACGGGCGATCTCCCTTCCGTATGTCTCCATCTCCCAGGTGGTCAGGACGATGTCCGCGATGTCCGGGACATCCGACTCAAGCATGTTCCTTATCTCCATGTCAGGACCCCAGGGACCTCTCCCATATGATTGTTGCCAATGATGGGAAGTGGGAGCACATCCAGACCTGCACCCTGTCGTACCATCCGCATAGTGAACGCTTACGGCCCTTCTGGAGGTCCCTCATCGCCTGAGTTACGACCTCCTCCCTGGTGACGGTGTGTCTGAACACGCCAGGTGGGACCACGTCACCCCCGCTGCCCGGGATGAAATCGGTCGAGACCCATCCCGGTGAAACCTCCAGCACCCTGATCCCCTTCCCATCGAGCTCTCTCCTGAGCCCGTTGCAGAAGGACCTGACGAAAGCCTTGGTGGCGGAGTACACGTTGAGCGATCTCAGCGGCAGATAGGCTGAGGCAGAGCAGATCTCGATGATCGAAGAACCAGCAGGCATGAATGGGATGCACATGCAGGTCACATCGACGAGGGCGGAACAGTTGAGGGATATCATGTCCCGTGTCAAATCAGAGGGGATCTCCCATGAATCGCCGAAGCGACCGAAGCCGGCGCTGTTGACGACGAACGATATCTCCGGTCTGTCGGATTCGATAAGTTGGCGCAGTCTGTCGACTCCGGAGGACTCCGACAGGTCTGATTCGATGATCCTGCAGGGCGTCTGCAAGGAATCCGACAGGGCCTCCATGCGGTCCGCCCTTCTGGCGACCATCCATATGGAGTCCAGCCCCTCGCTGTCGAGGGCATGGCAGAACCCCTCGCCGATGCCGGAGGAGGCACCTGTAACGATGGCTATCCTCATTGCTCGGCGAGATAGGCCGCAGCAGCTGTGACGACCACGACAACCATGATGATGACCATTCCCCATGCGAGGATCTTCTTCTTGGTGTCAGCTTTCATTGGATGACCCCAACCGTACAACGGTAAAAACACTTTCGAAGTCTGATATGAGAAAAAGAGGGAAAGGGTTTTGATGTTACCGTGACCCCGTCGGGTCTCAGTAGCACGGGAGCTTCTCATCAGCCAGGGCGAACGCCAGGTAGAGGGTCAGCACGAAGTTGGCCAGAGCGGCGATTCCCTTCAGCAGGAGCCAAACACTCTCGTAAATATCAGCTCCAGCCTCGGTGGCAATTCCTCCGAAGATGAAGATGAGAGCGGTGGTCAGCAGGATGAGAGTCAGTGTCTTGGGGTTGCCGACACGGTAGGACCAGATCAGAGCGACCAGGTAGATGATTCCGAGGGTGATGTTGATGTAGATGTCTCCACCCTGGGCACCAGCATAGTAGACACCGAGAGCAACGAGTCCAAACACAATGAATCCGAAGTTGCTTCCAGCCCTGTAAGCGGCAAGTGCTGCAATGAAGATGAAAAATGAAGCAACAATCAGGAGTGTACCGAGATTGCCACCGGCCTCGATAGATGTGGCAGCTCCGTCGATGTATCCCATGATGCAAGCAAGTGCAATGGGCAGGGACACCAGTGCCACAAAGAACAACCCGAACGCTGTCGGGTCGAGTATTTTGCATTCGTCAGACATAATGTATTTTCCTCCTTTAGGTCTGAGACCTACAACCCCTTTCGTCTTACGCAGTATATAACCGTAATTTCCTTAACCCTGTTACATTGGCTGGATGAAACTGTCATCCAAATGATTTATCCGAAATCATTGCTAGACAGGGCCAGATATGCCGCGAAACCGATAATCATTAAATATGACTGGATGTACGCAGTGCCCGTTTTGGATATTATGTGAATCAAAAATCATCCACAGTCGGCACCTTGCGCACCGTCCTTTTGGCGGGATCGCGCACCTTGGAGGCCATGAGCTCCTGGACCCTGTTGAAGTCCTCGGGGGTCACGGCGGTGTCGGCGCTGTGACGGATAAGGATGTCCTCCCAGCGCATGTATCCCGCATATACGGGGTTGTGCAGGATGTTGCGGAGGTTGTACTTGTTCCACGGGTTACCTCTGCGCGTCAGCGTCCCCTCGCGGTTCAATGAATAGCAGATGGAGTCCATGGTCTCCCCGTCCGCATAGGCCCTGAATACGTACGACACGGTCTCCAGCTCCTCCGGCACCCCTGACAGGGACCCGTGCTCCAGCCGGTAGCCGTACGGCGGTGCCATGCCCATTGTCTTCTTAGGCGTGTCGGAGCCCTCCAGGGTCTCCGCCTTCTCCCTCATGCCGATGTAGGTCCTCTCGCCGATCTGCTCGCTCTCCAGCTGGGCCATGCGCTGAATCATGTCGACGACGAACCTGCCCAGGGCGTTGGATGTGTCCAGGGCCTCGAAGCAGGAGACGAACTCCTTCCCCTTCTTGTTGAGGGTGTCCATCATGGCCATGAAGTTGCGGCTGTTCCTGTGGATACGGTCCATCTTCAGGACCACGAGGACGTCCCAGGAGTCTATTTCGTCCATCATGCGGCGGTACGCTGGACGGTTGGTGTTCCTGCCGGAGTACCCGTCGTCCTCGTACACCTGGAAGACGTCCAGCCCGTCGGCCAGGCAGTGGTCCTCCAGGATGGACCTCTGGGCGTCCAGCGAGTATCCTTCCGCAGCCTGCTCGTCAGTCGACACCCTCACGTACAGCGCGGCGCGTTTGGCACCTTCCGTCATGATCGCAGGCTCTCGGTGCTGGGGAGAGGGCCGTTGATCGATTCGTAGACGTTGACGGGGATGATGGCCTCCTGCTCGCCCTTGCGGACGATCCCGTCCCAGTCCATGTATCCGGCGTAGATGGGGTTGTGGAGGATGTTCCCGATGGACTGCTTGTTCCATTGACCACCCTTCTTTGCCGGTATCTGACCGTCGTTGAGGAACTTGGCGATGTCCTCCATGGTGGACCCGCGCCTGTAGAGGTTGTAGATCGCACGGACGGTGTACGCCTCGTCCTTCACGACGACAAGCCTGCCGTCTGCATAGGTGTATCCGTAAGGGTGACCGGAACCGAGGTGTCCGGTACCGTTGCGTGCCTTGTACTCCATGCCGATGCGGACCCTCTCTCCGATCTGCTCGCTCTCCAGCTGGGCTATCCTCTGCATGATGTCCATGACGAACCTGCCCATGGCGGTGGTGGTGTCGAACTTGTCCTGCATGGAGCTGAACTCCTTGCCGTGCTCGCGCAGGTCGTCCATCATCATGGCGAAGTTGACGCTGTTCCTGTGGATACGGTCCATCTTCATCACGAGGATCGTGTCCCAGGAGTCCATCTCCTCCATCATCCTGCGGTACTCCGGACGGTCGGTGCTCCTTCCGGAGAAACCCTCGTCCCTGTATACCCCAGCTACATCCCAGCCGCGGACGCGGCAATACGCCTCCAACCTCTTCACCTGCGCATCGAGGGAGAACCCCTCGCTCGCCTGGTCCTCGGTCGAGACCCTGACGTAAAGTGCTGCACGCATGCATCCATCCCGAGCGGAGAATCTACGACAACGGTATTTATACACCGCAGATTCGGTTGCGTTTCAGACTTTGCGAATCTATGTGTACGGGGGAGAGGGAACGGCAGCAAAAGCGTGGTTCCGATGGATGGGTCAGAATAACAGTGGGGAGAATCATCGAAAGAAGGGATGGACGACGGCACCATGGTGTTCACGGCGCCGTCGTCAGAAGGTATGGGGGCATGGCCCCCGTTGGAGTTTTACCCGATCACATCGGGGGCATTCCGGGTCCGCCTGCGGGCGCCGGGGGAGCCCTGCGGGAGGCGATGACGTCGTCGATCCTGAGGATCATGTTGGCGACCTCCTCGGCGGAGTTGATGGCCTGGACCTTGACCCTGAGGGGCTCGACTACGTTCCTGGCCAGCATGTCAACGGCCT
>CALUHQ010000071.1 GCA_944320485.1 Candidatus Methanomethylophilaceae archaeon | reverse complement strand
CTCCTCGCCCTTCTTCCACAGCTTCTGCCTGCTCCTGGACCAGAAGTGGGTGTATCCGGTCTCCTCCATCTTGGCGACCGCCTCCTCGTTGGCCCATGCGACCATGAGAACCTCGTTGGTGATCCAGTCCTGGACCACAACGGGGATCAGTCCCTTGTCATCGTACTTGAGGTCCTTCATCTGACCACGATCCCCCTGTCCCTGAGGTACTGCTTGACCTCCGCGACAGTGCATTCGTTGTAATGGAAGATCGACGCTGCCAGCGCGGCGGAGGCGCCGGTGCGGGCGAAGACGTCGTATATGTGCTCCATGGAGCCGCATCCGCCGGATGCGATGACCGGGATGCTGACCTCGTCGGCGACAGCCTCGGTCAGGGGGATGTCGTAGCCGGTCTTCACCCCGTCAGTGTCCATGGATGTGAGCAGTATCTCGCCGGCCCCCAGGTCCTCCGCCCTCTTGGCCCACTCCACCGCGTCGATCCCGGTGGGCTTGGTGCCGCCGTGGGTGAAGACCTCCCAGTGGTCCCCGACCCTCTTCCCGTCGATGGCGACGACGACGCACTGGCTGCCGAAGCTCTCGGCGCACTCCGAGATGATGGAGGGGTCCTTCACGGCGGCCGAGTTCACCGACACCTTGTCGGCCCCGGCGTTCAGGGCGTCCCTCATGTCCGCGACGCTCCTGATGCCGCCGCCCACGGTGAGCGGGACGAACAGGTTGGAAGCGGTCTCGGAGACTATGCCCAGCACGGTCTGGCGGGTCTCCAGGGATGCCGTGATGTCCAGGAAGGTGATCTCGTCCGCCCCCTGCCTCTCGTAGTCAGCGGCCATCTCCGGAGGGTAGCCCACGTCCCTGAGCCCCTTGAAGTTGACACCCTTGACGACCTTGCCGTCCTTAACGTCCAGGCACGGGATGATCCTCTTCGTCAGCATGGTATCACCCGATTACCTCGCGGTCCTTGGTGCTCAGCTCGGTCCCGCGGGGCGAGAGCGCCGCCGCCAGGGCCTTACCGGTGGCCTTGAACGCCGCCTCCACGATGTGGTGCTCGTCGAAACCGCGGATGACGACGATGTGGATCGTCATGCCGGCCGACATGGCGAGGCTGCGCATGTAGTGGGTGTAGATCGGGTCCGGGAGGTCGACGTCCGCGTAGGGGCGGTCGACCAGGTCGAGCGACGACATCACCAGGGCGTCGTCCATCGGGACGATGGCGGTGCCCATCCTCTGGATGGGGGCGTCCCCCATGGCCTGCCTGAGGGCCTTCCCCAGCGTGATGGCCGCGTCCTCGATGATGTGGTGGTCGTTGTCGCCGGACGCATCCATTCTCAGGTCGAATCCGGCGTACCTCGCCAGGGTCTCGGTCATGTGCTTCAGGAACTGGATGTCGCACGTGACGTCGAACTTCCCGCTGCCGTCGATGTCCAGGTCCACAGAGACCTTGGTCTCCCTGGTGCTGCGCTCGATAGAGGACGATCTGCTCATGATGCGTGGCGATAGGTCCCGCCTGTACATAAAACGCGCGCGCTTAGATCTCCTCGGGGATGGTGATGGCGGTGCGGGGGCATTCCGCGCATATGCCGAGGTCGCCGCTGTACCCTTCGAAGACGTACAGGGCCTTCAGGAGCCCGCTCTCCTTCACGAACGCGCAGATCCTACAGAGGGACTCGGTGAGGTCCTCCCCGCCGGCGACGGCGTTGGCGGAGTCCGCGATCATCTTGTAGAAGTCGTCGCGGTAGGCGCTCTTGTCGATGAGGTTGTTCCCGCCCCTCAGTCCCTTTATGTACTGGGACACCGCGGCGCTGGTGACGCCGAAGAGGTTCGCCACCTGGACCTGGGTCATGCCGTGGTTGTGCACAAGCTCCTTGGCGAGTGCTCCCCTGGCGGTGGGCAGGATGTGCGTGACGATGAGTTCGCAGGGCATCTTCATTCTATCGAGCGACTAAACGCCGTTTTCATCTTAAAAGTAACGCCGTTAGGGAAACCGAAAAGGGCCCGGGTCCATCCCGGGCGATTTATGTCCGATCAGGCGAGCCAGGGGGTGTCCCACTCCCACGGGCTGATGACGCCGGTGTACATAGCCAGACCGACCACGGCGCCCTCCGCGCCGGCTTCGGAGAGGACCTCGGCGTCGCGCCTGGACGTGACCCCTCCGGACGCGATGACGCGGCACGGGCAGCGGGAGATGAAGTCCCTCGCCTGGGCCTCGTCTATCCCCTTCCTCTGACCCTCGACGTCGACGTTGGTGTTCAGAACCGCGGCCAGGGGGAGGTCGCGTATGCGCTCGAACATCTCGTCCACCGTGATGCCCGCGGACTCCTGCCATCCCTTGATGGCTATCCTTCCGCCCTTGGTGTCCATGGAGAGGACGATCCTCCCGGGGAAGTCGTCCGCCAGCTCCCCCAGCCATTCGGGCTCCTTCACGGCCTTGGTCCCGACCACGACGCGGTCGGCGCCTGCGGAGACCAGGTCCTCCACCGTCTCCCTGGAGCGTATGCCCCCTCCGACCTCGGCCGGGACGCCGAGCTCGGCGATGATCCTCTTGAAGACCGGGATGTTGCTCTCCTTCCCGAATGCGGCGTCCAGGTCCACCAGGTGGAGGTAAGGCGCACCCCTGTCGACCCACATGCCCGCGACCTTGAGCGGGTCGGGCATCACGATCTGCTGGCTTCCGGGGACCCCTCCCACCAGCTGGACCACCTGGTGGTCCATCACGTCGACGGCGGGTATGACCCTCACAGTACCGACTCCGCGAAACGGATGAAGTTCCTCAGCACCGTCATGCCGGAGTCGCTGCTCTTCTCGGGGTGGAACTGCGTGCCGTAGGTGTTCGCCTTGCGGAAGAAGGTGGGTATGGTGGTGCCCTCGTACTCCGTGGTGCCGATGGTTATGTCTTCCTCGGGGCTGCCGCGGAACGAGTGGGCGAAGTAGAAGTTGTTGTCGGCCACGCCGGACATCAGGGGGTCCCCGGATACGACCTGGTTCCATCCCATGTGCGGGATGACCTCGCCCTCCAGCGGGACGACCTTTCCCTTGAATACGCCCAGCCCGGGGGAGCTGCCCTCGGCGCTGCCCTCGTACAAGATCTGCATCCCGATGCAGATCCCGAGGGCGGGGGTGCCGGACAGCAGCATGTCCCTGACCTCGTCCCTGTGGGGCAGGAGCTTCTCCATGGTCTTGTCGAACGCTCCCACTCCGGGGAACACGATGCACTCCGCGTCCTTCAGCCCGGACATGTCGCGGATGACGTCGACCTTGGCGCCGCAGTTCTCCAGGGACCTGCGGATGGAGTACAGGTTGCCGACACCGTAGTCGGTGAGCGTGATCCTCAGCGGCATCCGGAGAGCACCTCCTCGGTCATCTCCAGGAGGATGGCGTTCAGCTCCGCCGTGCCGACGGTGGTCCTGACGCAGTTCTCGGTCCTGCGCTTGGATCCGAAGTCGCGGATCAGCACGCCCCTCTCCCTCAGGCCGTCCACCAGGACCCTGTGGTCGATGGGCGCCCTGGCCAGTATGAAGTTGGAGTCGGACGGGAACGTCTCGAACCCGAGCTTGCGCAGCCCGGCGTCCAGGACCGGCCTCTGCTCAGTGACCATGTCCACGCTCCTCCTTATGAAGTCCTGGTCCTTCAGGGCGGCGACCGCCGCGCCCTCGCTGATGGCGTTGAGCGAGTACGGGATCTTGACGCACATCATCATCTCGGTGAGCTTCCTGTTGGCCGCCATGTACCCCACGCGGAGAGCCGCGAGGGCGTATGCCTTGGAGAACGTCCTGGTGACCACGAGGTTGTCGAACTCGTCGACCTTCGAGATCATGCTCTTGCCCGGACCGGCGTACTCGGAGTACGCCTCGTCCAGGACGACGATCCCCTCGAAGCGGGAGATCAGGTCCTCCAGGTCCTTCTGCCTGAAGCAGTTCCCCGTGGGGTTGTTCGGGGACGGCACGATGGTGACCTTCCCGCCGCGGGACACCATGGCGTCCACGTCCAGCTGGAAGTCGTCGGTGAGGTCCACCTCGATGGCCCTCCCGCCGTTGCACTTGACGAAGTAGTCGTAGAGCGAGTACGACGGCACGGGGACCACGCTGTCGTCGCCCCAGTTCGTGAACGTCTTGAATATGACGTCGATCATCTCATCGGAGCCGTTCCCTGCGATGAGGTTCTCGGGGCTCAGCCCGTAGAGGTCCGCGAGGCCCTGCCTCAGGTCGCGGGAGTATGTGTCGGGGTACCCGTTGAGGTCCCACGAGCTCTCCTTGAGGTATCTCTCGGCGGCGGGGTTGGAACCGAGGACGTTGGTGTTGGTGTCCAGCCTGATCTCGCCGTGGAGCATGGGGCTGTAGTAGGTCTGGAAGCCCCTGGTGGTCTCCCTCATTATGCTCCTGTCGACCTCCATTCAGTTCACCAGCCTCTCGATGGGGGTGGTCAGGATGCCCTTGGCCCCGATCTTCTTGAGCTCGGCGATCACATGGAATGTCTGGTCGGAGTCGATGACGGCGTGCACGGCCATGAAGTCGCTGTTGCCGGCGATGTCCAGGACGGTGGGGCCGCCTATACCGGGGATGATCCTCTCGACGTCGGGGAGCCTGGACCTGGGGACGTCGGCCATGATGTACTTCTTGTTCTCGGCATCGATGACGCTCTCGATGGAGCTGACCAGTTCCTCGATCAGCTCGCTGTGCCTCTCCATGGCGCCGTCCGTGGTGAACACCGCGGCCTGGGAGTCCAGGATCCTGCCGACCTCGATCATCCTGTTCATCTTGAGGGTGGATCCGGTGGAGACGAGGTCTACGATGTAGTCGGAGATGCCCAGATAGGGCATGATCTCGGCCGCCCCGGTCACGACGATGATGTTGACGTCCTTGCCGAGGGACTCGAAGTAGCGGCCCGCGATGTTGGGGTAGGAGGTGGCGATCCTGCATCCGTCCTTTATCTGGGACGCGTCCCTGATCCCGGACTCCTCCGGGACGGCGACGGCCATGTGGCAGTAACCGAACCTGAGTCCGAGGAGCTCCTTCAGCTCGTACCCTGACTCGGCGACCATGTCCTCGCCGGTGATGCCCATGTCGATCGCGCCGGACGCGACGAACTCCGGTATGTCCTGGGCGCGCAGGAACAGGACCTCCACGTCCTGGTTGCGGGCCCTGATGTAGAGCCTCCTGCCGATGTCCTCGCCTAGGTCGATTCCCGCCTTGGTCAGAAGCTCGACGGTCCTCTCGTTCAAACGTCCTTTGTTCGGAACCCCTAGTTTAAGCGTCATTTGAGTCCTCGGACGTTCGTATAATCGCGTGGTAGATAAACTGTTAGTCAGATGGAAGCCATCCGATTCAATCCGCTCAAAACATTGTAGGGTCTCGATAATGGTTGTTATTTAAGTCAGATTGCAGATTTGGTAACGCGGGTTGCCCTATCGGCGGCTCAGTGGGGGGGGATCGTGGTCCCTCGACCACTCACCCCTACGTCGTATTTCTTGCTGATCGCCTTGTAGGGGAGGGCCGTTTCTCGATCCAACACCGGGCTTGAGGGTGGTTTCGTTCATGCACTCGGTACCTTCAAGTCACAGGCAGAACATAGAATCACAGGATTGGGAAACACAACAGTCCGAGGCGGATGTCAGTCCTCCTCAGACCCGCCCTGGTCGTCGGACTCGCCTACGATGTTCAGACCCAGGATCCCGATGATGACGACCGCCAGGAAGAACCATCCGAGGAGGTTCATGTCGTCCCCGAAGAACAGGTTCCCCACGATGATGGACCCGACGGCACCGATCCCGACCCAGACCGCGTAGCATATGCCCATGGGGAGTCCGGACTTCAGTCCCTTGTTGAGGCACAGCGTGCTGCATACGATGAACACCAGGGTGAAGACCGTCCAGGGTATGTCCGTGAACCCGTCGGACAGCTTCATGCCGCTGGCCCACAGGGTCTCCAGGATGCCTCCCACGAGGATCCATCCCCATGCGGACCTCACAGGACCACCTCCGACGAGAGCTCCAGGCCGGCGACGCCGACTATCACCATGAATATGAACAGGATCTTGAGGCGGTCCAATCTCTCCTTGTACAGGACGACCCCGCTGATCACGGTCATGACCGCACCGATGCCGGTCCAGATGGCGTACGCCACGCCCACGGACATCCCCTGCATCGCGAACGTGAGGCATCCGGGGCTGACTATCATGAGGACGACCGCGAACGCGCCCCAGGCGAGGTTGTGGGTGTCGTTGTACTTCTTCAGGCCGATGACCCA
The DNA here is from genome assembly GCA_944320485.1 of Candidatus Methanomethylophilaceae archaeon. Taxonomy (GTDB): domain Archaea; phylum Thermoplasmatota; class Thermoplasmata; order Methanomassiliicoccales; family Methanomethylophilaceae; genus Methanoprimaticola. The sequence continues at coordinate 27,221 of CALUHQ010000071.1, read as the reverse complement.
GAGGGGCTCGAGGAACCCTCCCACCAATACCCACAGCAGCGCGGCGTCTATCATGTAATCGACAAGACAAAAGACATCACGTATATATCGGGTACCAGGAATCCACGGTCATGGACCTCGGACAGCTTCTGGAACGTCTCCGCTCGGAGGTCGGCGTGGTCGCCGCGGAGGTCATCCCCGACGACCTGTTCAGCATGATCGTCGAGGGGGAGCGGGGGGTGACCGGCGCCATGGGCAGTATGCCCGTGATCAACACCGGTCTGCAGGACTGCATCGACCGCAACACCCGCATCTGCATCTTCGAGGACGACACCCTGTGGCATCCCGACTCCCGGACCATGAACATGAGGGACGGGACCGGGCGCATAATCGGTCACACCGTCGGCAGGTCGGAGGTCCTGGAGTTCATGCGCAGGGACGACGTCGTGTTCCTGTCCGACGACTTCGTGATGTACCAGGACCTGGAGATAAGCGGGACGCCCGTGATGGAGCTGCTCGCGGTGCCCTACCGCTGCAGGGACGGATGGATCCCGGAGGGGACGTCGCCGGTCCTGTGGTACCCGTGCACCACCAACTCGGACATGATCCACCGCTACTTCGGTCGTGACGACCTCCGCACGGCGACCGGCATCCTGGCGCTCAATCTGCGAGGCTGTCGGTGACGGCGCGGATGTGGTCCAGGAAGAGCTCCCTGAACTCGGGGTACTCGCCCATCCCCTTGACGATGCATCTAACCGAGATGCCCTCGGACTCCAGCACCGACTTCAGGGAGTCGTCCTCATCGCCGGCCATGTCGTTGTTGGCGTGGTCCCCGGCGACCACCATGAGGGGGAAGAGCAGGGCTTTCCTGTGTCCTCCGCGCTTCATGAACTCTATGGTGTCCCCGAACTCCGGGTAGCCCTCGACGGTGGTCACGTATACATCGTCGTGCCCGGAGAGCCAGAGCTTCAACTGGAGCTGGCTGTACGTGGCGTTTGCGTAGTGCTCGGATCCGTGGCCCATGAGGACGAGGGCCTCCCCCTCCTCGAGCTGGGGGATGAGGGTGGCCTCCAGGGCCTCCACGAGCTCGTCGTAGTCCTCGGATGTGGTGAGAAGGGGCTTGCCCATGCGGAGGACGGGGATGTTGCCCACATGCTCCGCGACGATCCTGACGACGTCGTCGTACTCGCAGCCGTTCATGATGTGCGTCGGCTGGACGACGACGGTCTCGTAGCCCTCCGAGGACAGCTTGTCCATGGCCTCGGTGACGTAGTCGACGATCTCGCCGTCGCGCTCCCTGAGCTTCTTGATGATCATCCTGCTGGTGAATGCCCTCCTGACGTCCCAGTCGGGGTAGCTGCTCCTGACCAGGTCCTCGATGGCCCCGATGGTCTTGGCGCGGTTTTCGTTGTAGCTGGTGCCGAAGCTGGTGACGAGTATAGCCTTCTTGCCGGAGGTCATAATGGATGAATCATCCAATCGATTTTAAATGTATCTGGCTCGGAAACCGACAGAGAAGATGGGAGGGCCCGGGACATGCCCGGGCAGTGGTTTTCAGAGGATTCCCTTGGCCTTGGCCAGCTCGGCGTTGAGGACGGATCCCCCGGCGCCGCCCCTGAGGGTGTTGTGGGACATGGCGAAGGCCTTGTAGTACCCGTTGCTCTGCCTGAGCCTGCCGATGGTCACGGCCATCCCTCTGGCGCGCTCCGGCCTGCCGGCCATGGCGTCGAAGACGGGCTGGGGCCTGTTGTCCTCCTTCCTGACGATGATGGGCTGCTCGGGAGCCGAGGGCAGACCGAGCCTCTGGGGCTCGCCGCGGAACCCGGCCAGGCAGGACTCCAGCTCCTCGAGGGTGGGCTGGGCCTCCATATCCAGGACCAGGGACTCCAGGTGACCGTCCACGACGGGGACCCTGGCGCAGTTGGCCATGACCTTGAACCCGGCGAACCTGAACTCGCCCTGCTCGTAGGTTCCGAGCATCTTGGCGAGCTCGGACTCCATCTTCTCCTCCTCGTGGCTGATGAACGGCACGACGTTCCCGACGGCGTCCAGGGAGGGGACACCGGGGTATCCGGCTCCGGAGAGGGCCTGGTAGGTGGAGACGAAGACCTGCTTCAGACCGAAGGCGTCGTCCATGGCCTTGAGGGGGGCCGCGATGCCGGTGGAGGAGCAGTTGGTGTTCGTGACGATGTAACCGCCGGTGGAGTTGTACGTCGGCTGGTCCTTGACGGCCTCGAACTGGTCGGGGTTGACCTCTGGGATGAGGATGGGGACGTGAGGGTCCATCCTGTGGCTCCCCGCGTTGGTGAAGACGGCGACCCCCGCCTCGGCCAGCTGGGACTCGGTGGGCCCGGCGAGGTCGGAGGGGATGCCGCTGAATGCGATCCTGCAGTTCTTGGAGATCTTGGAGATGTCCATGGTCTCGATCCTCCTCTCCATGGTCTCGTCGAGGTAGACGTGGTCCCTGACCTTCAGGACGTCTCCGAGTCTCTTTCCCTGCGACCTCTCCGAGGCGTAAAGCCCCTCAATCTCGAAATAGGGGTGGTCCTCCAGCATCTGGATGAACCTCTGCCCGATCATCCCCGTCGCTCCGAGGACTGCTACGCTGATCTTGCTCATGGGATGTTCCCTCTTACGGGCGGGTAATGCCCTCTCTTCTTAATGAATGTGGGGGATGTCGCGGGAATCTCAGTCCTCGACCCTGCGGTTGATCATGTTGGCCAGGTACCCTGCGCCGAACCCGTTGTCGATGTTGACGACGCTGACCCCGCTGGCACATGAGTTGAGCATGGCGAGCAGCGCGGCCAACCCGCCGAACGACGCCCCGTACCCCACGCTCGTGGGGACGGCTATGACGGGGCAGTCGGCGATGCCTCCGACCACGCTGGCGAGGGCACCCTCCATGCCGGCCACGGCGACCACCGCGTTGGAGGTCATGATGTCGTCGAAATGGGCCAGGAGCCTGTGGATCCCGGAGACGCCGGCGTCGAAGACGCGGACCACGTTGCTCCCCAGGAACTCCGCGGTCTGGGCGGCCTCCTCGGCCACGGGTATGTCGCTGGTGCCGGCGGTGATGACAGTGACCTTGCCAACCCTCTCCGGGAACCTGTCCCCGGCGACGGCGATGCGGCTGACCGGGTCGTATCTGAGTGGGACGGCCTCCGACACCTGGTCGGCGGTCTCCTTCGTGATGCGCGTGATGAGCACGGACCCCTCGCCGCGCTCCAGCATCCTGGACGCTATCGCGGCGATCTGTCCCGGGGTCTTCCCGGCCCCGAAGATCACCTCTGGCGTCCCCTGGCGGACGTCCCTGTGGAAGTCCACCTTGGCGAAGCCCATGTCCTCGAAGGGCTCCCTCTTCAAAGCGAGCACCGCCTCGTCCACCGACGTCCTTCCGTCGGCGACCCTCTCCAGTATCTCCCTGACATCCCTTCCGTCCATAATCCTCATCTCGTGACATCGTCCAGTCTGACTTCCTGGAACATCGGGGCGAGTTCCGAGTGTATCTCGTCCCATCTCCTCTCGGCCTCGCCGTGCTGCGCGGCGGTGGTCTGCAGCCTCGCATGCATCCCGTCGGTGCGCACCCTGAACCCGGAGAACCCGAGGGACGCCACTGCCTCCTCAGACCTGAGCACCAGTCCCAGCACGTCCCGGTTCAGTGGGATGCCGGTGTCTATACGGGTGGCCAGGCATGAGTTCGTGGCCCTGTCCCAGGTCGGGAGACCCGCTTCCCTGGACATCCTCCTGACATCCTCCTTCGTGATCCCGCATTCCTTCAGGGGCGATAGCACGCCCAGCTCCCTGATGGCCCTCATCCCGGGCCTGTCGCCCTCGGGGTCGGAGGCGTTCGTGCCGTCCATGACCTCATGGTATCCGTTCTCTGCTGCCTTTGAAATCAGGGCAGAGAACATCGCCCTCTTGCAATGGTAGCAGCGGTCGGCGCCGTTGGACGAGATCTCCGGCGAAGACAGCACTTCGAGGTCGATGACCACCAGGTCCAACCCCTCGTCGGAGCAGAGGCGTGAAGCGTCCTCGACCTCGTCAGGGGTACAGAACTCGGTCCGGACCATCACCGGGAGCACGTCCGCTCCGTGCCCCACCGCCTCGTGGAGCAGGAACGCTGAATCGGTCCCTCCGGAATATCCCAGGGCGATCCTGGGATGCGATGAGAAGAACGTGCCTAGGCCGTCGGCCATGGTCACTCGAAGAAGTGCTTCTGACGCTCCTTGGAGATCCTGAGGATGGTCTCGGCGATCTGGTGCGCCTCGTCCTCCGAGAGGCTGACCTCCTCGCAGAGCTCGTGGTACCTGTCGATGACCTCCCTCTCCTTGGACTCGTCCCAGTACCCCTGGGAGGACTTCTTCTTGGCCTTCGCGAGCTCGTCCGCGATCTCCATGCGGGTCGCGATCAGGTCTATGATCTGCTCGTCAATCGCTTCGATCTGCGCTCTGAGTTCGTCGGTGTTCGGCATTGGGTCACCTGTGCGGTTGCCATGAATGGAGGGGATTAAGTAATTTCGCCTGGGGACGGGGCATCGGGCCATCCTGAACGCAGGATGCATGTCGTTTTCATGCGACAATGTTTATAATTGTCAGCCATGGGTGTTGAGCATGGACATACTGGAAGGAAGATTCGCGGGATACCCCTCTCAGGAGAAGGTCGCTTCGCTGCTGGTCGAGAACGGCATCCGCGTATCCGACGGGAAGGCGTACTGCGGCGCCGTGGAGCTAGGCGACTCGGCCATCGGCCGCGCATGCGGCGTGGACCGCAGAGTCGTCAGGGCGACGCTGGAGAGGATATCGTCGACACCCTCCCTTGACACGATCTTCTCCAAGCTCAGGTGCACGCTGTCCATGGCGGACCTGGCGCCCGAGATCGGGTGCTCGTCCATAGTCATCACACCCACCGACTCCACCATGCCGGGAATCCTGGCAGACATCACATCTGTTCTGTACAGGGCGGGGATATCCGTGAGGCAGGCGATGGTGGATGACACGGGGAACAACGACGCGGCGGTGCTGCTTGTGGTCGTGTACGGCAAGATCCCCTCGGACGTGATCCCGGAGCTGAGGGCGTGCCGCGGGGTCTCCAGCATCCTGATCAAGTGACCGTCGGGGACGGATCAAAAAGGTAAGGACGGGGGTCGTGCGACCCCCTGGATTTCTCAGGCCCCGATCTTCAGGTCGAGGGTGTGCAGCGTCTGCTTGGGGCAGGCCTGCTCGCATCTCCTGCATGCGACCCCGGCGCACCTGTCGGACTGGATGACCGCCCTGTACTTGGACACGCCCTCGGGGACGATCTCCAGGGCCTGCTCGGGGCAGTTCTTCATGCACTTCTTGCAGCCGATGCAGTCCTCCAGGACCCCGGTGAGCTCGGTACCGCACTTGATGATCTTGACCTTGCACTTCTCGGTGTCGGGCAGGTCCCTCCTGGCCAGGCGCTCCACCTTGATGGAGGAGGGCTCGGGCATGGGGGGCAGGGCCTTCAGGCCGTAGACGTCCATCATCGGGTTGTACTGGTCCATGGGCATGCTGGAGCACCAGACCGAGTACTCGATGGAGTAGACGTTCTTGAAGAACTCAGAGGTGGCGAACATGCAGTGGGTGGCCCTGAGCTTCTTGGCGAAGGCGGTCAGGTCGTCCATGCTGATCTCGCCGAGTACGATCCTCCTCGCCATGGCGATGGACGTGTTGCCGAACTGGATGATGTGCGTGGCGCCGGGCGTGACCATCCCGACCTCCATGGCCTTCTTGGCGTCCACGTAGAGTCCGGAGGCCCCGGACATGTACGCCTTCTTGACGTCGGGGACCCAGAGGCCGGCGTCGTCCAGCAGGGTGAGGAACCCGGCGCGGAGGGCGCCGATGGCCTTTCCCGCCTCCTCGACGTCGTGGCTGGAGATGTCGATGCCGTCCTGCAGGTGCAGCTTGCCGTCCTCGGACTGGATATTCGGGGGGACGATGACGCCGGTCTTCATCCCGTTGGCGAGGGCGGCGATGACACCCGTTCCGGTGATGCCGATGGCCTTGCCGTGCATGGGTCCCTCCTCGATGACGTCTCCGGTGAACGGGTCGATGACGTCACCGGGCTGGGCCTCCATGGTGTCGTCCAGGACGTAGCACCTCCATCCCTTGTCGGTGATCTCGATCTCGCTGAGGGCGCCGGGCGCGGCCAGCATGCCCCTCTCGATCTCCTGTCCCTCCAGGGCGGGTCCGGCGGCGGCGGATCCGGTGTAGACCTCGCCGTCCTTGACCAGCGCCATCTCGGCGTTGGTCCCGTAGTCGACGACGATGCAGGGCTCCTTCTCGTTGAGGATGTCCGTCATCATCATCATGGCGATGGCGTCGGCACCGATTTCGTGGGTGACCGCCGGGGGTATGAACACCTTGGCGTTGGGCAGCCTGAGCCCGAGGGGCGCAGCGTCGATGATATCGCCGTCCCTGGGGGGAGAGGTGATGCCGAGGGTCTTCAGCATGTTCTTGCCGGCGTAGGCCAGGTCCCTTATCTCGATGTTCTGGAACAGGGACAGCTGGAAGGGGTTGCCGCAGACCGCGAGGATCTCCACCTTGTCCAGGTCGATGTTCATCTGGTCGAACAGGTTGTTGGCCGCCTCGATGATGAGGCGGTTGGCCACGTCCTCCCCCGCCTTCATGGCGTAGTTGACGTGGTCGATGACGTTCATTCCGGGGATGGGGTGCCTCTCGGTGACCGCGGTCCCCACGGTCTCCTTGGTGTCCAGGTCCAGGGCCTGGCAGCGGAGTCCGCTAGTTCCTATGTCCAGAGCTATGCCGTATCTCACTCGCTCACTTCCTTTGTCAGTTGTCGGGTAATCGTTTCCTCAGGGAGTATCCGGCGCTGTTGACCGCCATGACCGCGGCCCCGATCTCCAGCGGGTCGTGGATGATCGCCTTGGCCCTGCTGCGTCCCACCTGGTCGTAGTAGTGGGGGACCCCGGGGCTGGAGATGATGGAGCCCTCGGCGATGATCTCGCCGGGTATGATGAACGGGGCCGCGTTCAGGAGCAGGGTGTGCTCCGAAATCGCGGCTGCGATGTCGGTGAGGGGCCTGGCGCCTATTTTGGCGAGGCGGTCCGCCTTCTCGTGGATGATGTCGGTGACCGAGACGTTGGCACCCATCTCCATCAGGAACCTGACGGCCCACGATCCGACCATGCCGGCCCCGATGACCAGCACGTCCTTCCCCTCCAGGCCTCCGGCCGCGTTCTTCAGGGCCACGGAGTAGCCCTTGGCGGTCCCCCAGGAGTTGTCGGTGTACTTCCTCTCGCGGGAGTTGTACGCGACGAACATCCTGTCGTCCGCCATCATCATGATGTCGCAGCCGTCGGCCACCGCCTGGGAGAACCCCAGGACGTCGGTGCCCTCCGTCACGTGGCAGTCCATGCCGAGCCTCCTGACGATGGCGTCTACGGAGGCGGAGAAGCCGCCGATGATCCCCATCCCCGATGTGATGGGGATGGCGGCCGCCTTGAACCCGGACAGGTCGGTGTCCTCGGGCAGACCGGCGGCCTCCAGGGCGATACCCTTGACGGTCTTGCCGGTGGCTTTGAGCAGTCTCTGGTCCAGGTCGAGCTTGTCGTCGGGGACCCCTTCTATCAGATCGGGTGTGAGCCTAGTCATCATATCACCTCGGGCGTGCCGTCGTTGTATTCTACAATGTCGCACTCCCTCTTTATGTTATCCAGGACCTGGAGCCTCCTGAGCTCCGCCTCCTCCGGGGTCCCTCCGGAGACCATGAAGGTGCCGTGCCATTCGCGGCAGCCTGGATGGTAGTCTGAGATGTAGCGGTCGGAGCCGAACAGCCCCGATCCCATGATCGGTTTGCGGACCTTGCCGAACTCCTTCTCGCCGGTGGTCCTCAGCACCCCGTCCCTGAAGTGCAGGTGCCAGTAGATCCCCGACCCGCCGGAGCCCTCGCGGCCCCTCGGGTCTCCCAGCGCGGTGGTCACCAGCTCCTCGAGCAGGTTGATCCCGGTGGCGATGTAGATCGCTGCGGGGGTCTGGCTGGGTATGCGGGCGTCTATCTCCAGGACCCGCAGGCCCTTCGGCGTGAGGATGGCCTCCACGTCCATCAGGGCCGAGAGGCCGATGGCCTCGGCGACCCTCTTCCCGATGCCGCGGAACTCCTCCTCCTGCTCCGGCGTGAGGATGTCGGGGAAGCAGCGGACCATCTTGCAGTCGTAGTTGGTGTCCAGGACGACCTCGGTGGTGACGAAGGACCTGGCGGTCTCGCCGTCGCCTATGACCTCTATGGAAACGCTCTTTCCGTGCACGAACTCCTGGATGACCGGCTGGTCGCCCAGCTCCTCCACAGTGCGGAGCCCGCGGTCCACGTCCTCCTGGGTGAACGCCACGGATACCCCGATGCTGCCGCTCTGGCAGGACGGTTTGACTATGACGGGGAACCCGCACTCCGGCCAGCGGCCCGGCAGCGGGACGTCCACCGACGCCATGACCTCGTTGGAGAGGTTCTTTGAGCAGGAGACGTCGTAGGAGTCCAGGTCGAAAAGGAAGGGTATCCCGGAGCCGCCCAGCATGTCGTCCAGCGCCTCGAGGAGGTCCAGCTCCTCGCAGGCGGGTATGACGGCGTCGCAGGTGGAGAAGACCATGAGGGCCTCCTTCACATCCGTAAGGGGGTTGAGCACGTGCGGCTCGTCACAGATGGATAGCGCCGGAGCGTCCGGCCTGCGGTCGATGACTACTGTCTCGTATCTGGCCTCATGCCCCAGGAACACCGCTTCCATTCCCTGGAGCGCACCGCCCACTATGCATAGCCTCGTTCTACGCGCCCCCATTCCTGCGGGAGTCGAGGAACGACACGTACTCGGAGCTCTCCGCCCTCCTGTAGCCGAGGGAGTCCAGCATCTCGAACACGTGCTCCACGGAGCGGTTGCCGTTCTCTATGTCCAGCTCGTGCTGGGCCACGCCGGCCAGGTTCCTGTTCGGCGGGACTATGGATGTGATCACGTTGGCGCCTGCGCTGAGCCTGGACTCGAGGCCGGCGATGCCCTCCACGTCCAGGCTGCAGGGTATGAGCCTGTCGGGGAAGAGGATCCTCATGATTGCGATGGTCTTGAGCTCGTCCTGCGGGCCCATGGGGGCGTTGTCCTGCATCGGGGTGCCCTCCTGGGGGACGAAGGTCATGGCGCGTATCTGCTGGCACCCCAGGCCGCCCATCCTCAGGATGGTGTCGGCCCTGTCGCGGACGCTCTCGCCGAGGCCGATCATCATGCCGTCCTCGGCCAGCAGCCCGGCCTCCATGGCCCAGACCTTCTGGTTCAGACGGTCGTCGTAGCTCTGCTCGACGCGCAGGGACTCGAACAGCTCACTGTTGTAGGTCTCCTGGTAACAGGCGTGCCAGTCCGCCCCGGCCTCCCTGATGCGGGGGAACACCTCGCGGGGGAGCGCCCCGGGTGATGCCATGATGCTGATCCCGACGTCGTCGTGGACGGCGCTGATCAGGTCGATGAGGAGCTTGTAGTCGTCGGCGTACATGGCCGGGTCCTCGCCCATGGTCAGGTCCGCCAGGTTGATCCCGGCGTCCTTCAGGCTGCCCGCCAGCTGGACGACCTCCTCGATGGATTTCCTGTACCTTCCGATGTCCTTGTTCGAGCGGCGGAAGTAGCAGAAGTTGCAGTTGTTCTTGCAGTATGTTGAGAAGTAGACGAAACCGTAGGTGAACACCTTCCTCCCGAACTCTGCGTCCCTGACCTTCCTGGCGGCCTCGAAGAGGGTCTCCATCTCCTTCGGGTCGGTTATCGACATGAGCTCCGTGACGCCGTCGAGGCCGATGTCCCCGCCCCTGAGCGCCCTGTCTATGGTCTCCTCTATCATCTTATTCACTTCAGTCAATCTTGAATCCGTCCTGGTACGTGATGCTCTTGCCGGTCTTCCTAACGCTGCTCTTGCCCTCCTTGAGCATCAGCAGCCTCTCGAGTCCGAAGCCGACGCCGGCCCAGGGCTCGTGGATGTCGTGGGCCGGGTCCAGGATGTGGGGTCCGACCGCACCGGATGCCACCTCCGTGTCCCCGATGTTGACGTCCAGTGTCTCGACGTATACGTCCGACTCCTCGCGGGACAGGGTGTACTCCAGCCCGGCGGCGGTCATGACGTCGTCGATGTAGGTCTTCAGGCACTCCGTAGGGTCGCCCTCGGGCCCCAGGTCCACCAGGTTCATCATGGTGAACTCCTCCAGGTGGCGGGAGCTCTTGGACTCCTTCCTGAAGCAGGAGCCGATCTCGAAGATCTTCACCGACCCGTCGGTGTGGTCCCTGAGCTTCCTCATGACGACGTAGAGGTTCGGAGCCAGCATGGGCCTGAGGCATCTCTTGTCGTCGATGAAGAACACCTGCTTGTACAGCGGGTGGTCGGGTGTGATGGTCATCTTGGCCAGGGCAGCGTTGGAGATGATGATGGGCGTCCTGACCTCTATGAAGCCCCTCGCGGTGAGCTTGTCGGCGATGGCCTGCTCCAGCTTGGAGAGGTCGTGCCTGTGAGGTTCGGCTATGAGGTCCTTGATCCCCGCGTCGTTCACCGCCTTGGTCTTGGACATGAGTTTCGCGAACTGCCTGTCGCGTTCGGCGGTGTCTGGGAAGTCCATGTCCGAACGGTCCTCGTCGCCGTATTCCATGAGGTGCTGTATCTGCGGGTCTGTAAATCCTACCATAGTCTCAACCGATGAATGGGAAAGGCGAAAGGCCGGGGTGTCGATCCCCGCTGGCTAGGTTTTAGAGACCCGCTGGTCGCCGGACCGCCCTCCACTGCAAAATGTTAGCAGGCTCATCATTATTAAATGATTGCCGAAGCATGAGCCAGACATCCCGAGTCGGGGGTTTTCTGACGGTATGGACCATGCCTTACCGACGAAAGGGGGATACATTCGGGAAATTAATAAATATTGGTGGCTGAAGGTACATTTTTCAGAAGGAAACGGGAAGTGGTTTCGGACATCTGGCACTTTGCAGGGCCAGGTATGAATCATCCAGCCCGGATCAGAAGTCGATGCCGCAGTCGGACAGTATGCGCAGGGCGCTGTCGTAGGTCTCCAGGTACTCGTCGCTGGGGACGAGGTCGTGGATGTTGTAGCACTCCTGGAAGCGCTTGCCCGTCGGGGGATGCAGGTAGTTGCCCTCGTACCTCGACACTATGTTGTCCACGATCCTGTTGATCTCGGGGATGCTCATGCCGCACGCCGCCATGGACGCCTCGCCCATGATCCTCGCCTCCATGGGGGTCGTCTTGTCCTGGACCGTCCCCTTGGATGAGGCGACCCCGGACAGCAGCTCCCTTCCGGAGGCGGTGTCCACCAGGGCCTGCGCGGCGGTCTCCAGCAGGCACATCTCGGTGCACGGTCCTGCCAGGGTGTAGTACTGGTTCCCGAGCAGGAGGTCCGTGTTGTAGTCCAGGGCCATGGCCGTGTGGGCGGCCACCTGGAGGGTCTCCCTGGTCGTCGTGGTGCCCCACCTGATGTGGATGGGTCCGTCCAGATGGATGTCGCAGTTGAAGAGGGCGAACGAGGCAATGGTGGCGGCGACGTCGCATATGGCCGTCTCCTCCGGGCCTCCAGTGTACCCGCCCATTATGGGCATTTGCTCGATCATGATGATGTCGCCCGCACCGTGCCATCCGGCCAGCATGTTCAGTCCGGACATGTCCATCTTCAGCTCGTTCAACTGGGAGCACTCGTGGGAGTCGAACCACTTCAGGCCCTCGTCGCCGAGACCGGAGGCGAGACGTCCGGTGGCGGACAGCGGGGTCTGTGGTCCCTATATGCACATCCCTGGGCGGCCGGCCCTGCGGGTGGCCTCGCGGTTGTACCTGACCTCGGCCATGGTGGCCTTGATCTCCCATGGGGTGTTCGTGGACGCGGGATGCCCGTCCACCGTGTTCAGGACACCGCTGACGATGGTGTCCACGGTGGGCTCCTGGGCGTAGGACTCGATCATCTGGGTGAATATGCCCTCCGACACCGGCGCACCGGTCGGTCCTCCCTGGATGACTGGCTTCCTGAGGGTGTTCCCCCTGCGGGCCTTGCAGGAGCACTTGTCCTTGCCCCTCCCGAGCTTGAGCTTCTTGGGGGCCATCTTGAGCCCCTCGTATATCTCGTCCTCCTCGATGGACAGCGCGGTGCCGAGGTCCGGGTTGAAGATCCCGGTGGTGATCAGCATGTCGACGCCGGCGATGAACAGCCTGTCCACGAGGTCCTGGTCGGTGGGCAGTATGGTCCTGCCGAAGTCTATCTCGTAGCGCTCCTTCATCATCTGGGCGTTGCGGGGTATGATCGTGTAGTCCCATTCCTTCTCGGATACCTTCTTCCCCTCGGCGAACCTGTCATAGGTCTCGTAGACGTCGATGTAATTCCGGGCTGTCATCTGCTCACTTCTGGATGTTTTGAAATAGGTTAAAGATATACGGAGTTCGCCCCCGCCAGAAGGAGGAAAATACAGGCGAATTTTGGCGGGGGCTCTTGTATTGTTGCCCTCTCCCTCCGACCGGATGTGAGGAGGTCAAGGGCAGAGAAGGGGGTGTGTCGTCCCCCTCCTCTTAATGGGTTTTCGGGAGATAGTTTTCGTTAGCGCGTTTAGTGCTTGATGTCGAGACCGAAGTCCTTGAGCTGGGCAACGGCCTTGTCGTAGACCTCGAGGTACTCCTTGGTGGGCTTGACGGTCTTGACGTCGTAGCACTCCTGGAAGGTCTTGCCGGCAGGGGCGTTGGTGTAGTTGCACTCGTAGGAGGGCACCAGCTTGTTGAGGATCTCGTTGACATCGGAGATCTTCATGCCACAGGTAGCCTCGGAGGCGACTCCCATGATCCTGGCTTCCATTCCGGTGGTCTTGTCCTGGACGACTCCCTTGGCGGCAGCGGATCCAGACAGGAGCTCCCTTCCGGAAGCGGTGTCGACGATAGCCTGGGCGGCGGTCTCGAGCAGACACATCTCGGTGCAGGGTCCAGCCATGGGGTAGTACTGGTTGGCCAGCAGGAGGTCGGTGTTCTGGTCGATAGCTGCGGCGGCGTAGGCGGCGACCTGCAGGGTCTCTTTGGCGGTCGTGACTCCCCACCTGATGTGGATAGGTCCGTCGAGGTGGAAGTTTCCGCTGAAGCAGGCGAAGGATCCCAGGGTGGTGGCGACGTCACAGATGGCGGTCTCCTCGATTCCACCGGTGTATCCTCCGAAGATGGGCATCTGCTCGATCATGATCATGTCGCCGACGGTGGTCCATCCGGCGAGCATGTTCAGACCGGTCATGTCGATCTTCAGCTCGTTCAGCTGGGAGCACTCGTGAGCGTCGTTGATTCCGTGTCCAGCGTTGGGAAGGTCAGCGCAGAGACGCCCTGCCTCGGACAGGGGCGTCTCGGGTCCCTAAACACCCATGCCGGGCCTGGCGGCCCTGACACGTGCCTCTTTGACAGCCCTGAGCTCCGCCATGGTGGCACGGATCTCGTAGGGGGTCTTGGTCTTGGCAGGGTGGCCCTCGATGGTGGTCATGACACCGTTCACGATGGTGTCGACGATACCCTCCTGGGCGTAGGACTGCATGACCTGGACGAAGACGTCCTCGGAGATGGGGGATCCAGTGGGTCCTCCCTGGATGACCGGCTTGACGTTGGAGTTGCCGTGCCTGGGGTAGAACCTGGCCTTGTCCTTGTTCTCTCCGAACTCCAGCTTGGTGGGGGTCTTGCGGATTCCCTCCCAGACTTCCTCCTCGGTCACGTGCATGACGCGGCCCAGGTCCTGGTTGTAGTATCCGGTGGTGACCAGCATCTCAAGTCCGGCCTGGAACAGCCTGTTGCAGAGGTCCTTGTCCTCGGGGACGATCTGGTCGGGCTCGAACTTGATGTTGTACTTCTCTTTCAGAGCGGTCAGGTTGCCGGGGGTGATCTTGTAGTCCCACTCCTCGACAGAGACCTTCTTTCCCTTTACGAACCTGTCGTAGACATCCGGGATTGTCAGTGCTCTTGTTGCTGCCATTTGAATCACCTTCAGGCGACGAGCTTGTTGACCAGCTCGATGATCTCGTTCGCGGTCTCGGAGTAGCCGTCGGCGCCGATCTCGTCGCACCAGGCCTGGCTGCAGGGAGCTCCTCCGAAGATGCACTTGTAGGGGGCCTCCATCTCCTTGACGGTCTCGACGACTTCCCTCTGGGACTCCAGAGTGGTGGTCATGAGGGCGGATCCTCCGATGATCTGGGCCTCGTTCTCGTCAGCGGCGTCGACGAAGTCCATGGCGGTTACATCGGGTCCGAGGTCGATGACCTTGTATCCGGCACCGCGGAGCATGGCGCAGCAGACGTTCTTTCCGATCTCGTGGATGTCTCCCTCGACGGTTCCCATGATGACGGTTCCCTTCATTCCTCCGGCACCGGCGGTCATGAGGGGCTCGAGGATCTTGAGGGCGGCCTCCATGGTCTTGGAAGCTGCGACGACCTGGGGGAGGTAGATCTCGGCTTTGTCGAACCTGTCTCCGATGACCTCCATTCCCTTTCCGAGTCCGTCTCCGATGATGGTCGAGATGTCGATCTTGGCGTCGATGGCGGCCTGTGTTGCTGTCTGGGCCAGTTTGATGTCCCAGGTCTCTACGGACTTTTTCAGGTCCGCAAGAATCTGCTCGTTAGACATATTTCGTTTCCTCCTTTATCTGCCCGTTGGGCAGCGCAGTTTCCGTCTTTCTCGGGCCGCGGGTATTCTCGCGGACTGCAATCAATACATCCAACTCATCAATATATAATGATTTTGGTTTTTGATGGATTCTGTTATCAATCAATATTTAAATATTTCTATCATGCATTTTTTTGTCATTTGACTATATTTAAAGTTTACTGTTGCCAGAATTCGAGTCATTTTGCCATTCTATTTAATGCAATCGTATCTAACTAATTTAGTCATTCCTACAATATACAAAATTAGGTAGGTTGACGCTAAAATCATTTCATCCATCCCTTAAATGGATGGGATTCCAGCGTTTTCGCGCGGATTTGGCAGGATTCACGCCGGCTCCGCCGGGTGCCCGGAATGATGTCAGTACGATGGTATCCATCGACCGGATGTCGGGATCCATGATGCATCTTCAGGTCGGTGATGGAACGTCTCGTCCGATGTCCCGCCGAGGTTCGGGCATTGATGGGAATCAGTATGGAAGAAAGGCGAGAAGTCGTTTGTAAGGGGTTTGGGAAGGGGTTTGAGTGATCATCACTGAGCTGCGGGTGCCGCTTCCTCGACGGGCTCCTCGTTCTTGATGAAGTCCACGTCGTCGGTAGCGAATCCGTCGATCTCGCCGCGGGTGAACTTCATGATGACACCCATGATGGCACCGGCCACGATGGCGAGGACACAGGTGATGACGGCCATAGCGATGGTGGCGATGGCGGCGTCGGTTCCACCGGTTCCGCCTCCGGCGAGGATGATGATGGTGGCGAAGATCGCACCCATCCATCCACCGACACCGTGCAGGTTGTGGACACCCATGACATCGAGGATTCCGAGCTTCTTGCAGAACACGGGCTGCAGGTAGATGAAGCACAGGGCGGACACGCCACCGGCGATGATACCGATGAGCAGTGCGCCCCACGGGCCGACGAGGAGCAGAGGCGCTCCGATGGCGACGGGACCGCACAGCATGGCGTAGGTGTAGGTCAGGGGGTTGACCTTGCCCTGGCAGTACATGCAGACGAGGTAGGCGGTGATGACTGATCCGATTCCAGCCATGTAGCAGGTGATGGTTCCCCAGGTGACCTGCTCGAGGGGGAGCTGGGAGCACACGAAGGAGGGCCAGAGCATCCACAGGAGCATACTGGCCAGCCAGACGAACGTCACGCTGTGCGTGGTGGTGTACATCGGCTCGTCGAAGGCACGCTTCTCCCTGATTCCCAGGGCGCATCCGATACCGAAGTAAGCAGCGCACATGTGGACCAGGATGGATCCTCCACTGTCAACGGCGGCGGACTCACCAATCATGAATCCAGGGTCGATTCCGACTGCAGGAACTCCGACGATGAGCCACTCGAGGAACGCATAGAATATGGCGAACCCGACTCCGACGAGCAGGTACTGCCACATCTTCACCGTTCCGAGGAACACACCGATGGCGATGACCAGGGTGATGGCGCAAACGACGGCCTTGATCAGCAGGACCTGGTTCCAGGGGGCCTCGAAGTAGAAGTCCATGATTCCCAGGTAGACTACGAAGCTGGCGGCTGCGGAGAGCAGGACGGCCAGGGCCACACCCCACTCGTACTTCTTGATGAAAATCATCAGGAATGCGACGAGCATCAGCATGAACCAAACGTCAAGATTCTTTCCGAACTGAGTCTCCTCAGCGACGAGGTCACTTCCAGTCGCGATCGTCCCATAGTCAACGAAGAGAGAGATGAAGTCCACTCCCTCCATGGCGAGCAGAGCTGCGCCGATGATGACGAGCACGATGAAGAGGACCAGATACGAGATTTTCTTGTTAGATGTCTCCATTATGAATCCCCTCCTGTACTGTGTACAGGTTCACGCAGAGACGTTGAGTGGGTCTCGTCGGAGTCCATCAGGCTCTTGACGAGCTTGACGATCTCCGCGCCGGAGGCGGAGTATCCGTCCCCTCCGATCTTCTCGACCCATTCCGGAGTGCAGGGTGCCCCTCCGAATATCAGAAAGACGGGACACCCGTCCTCCCTGGTAGTCTTGACCATCTTCTCCTGCATAATCAGGGTGGTGGTCATCAGAGCGGAGCCGCCAACGATGTTGGCCCCGTACTCCTTCGCCGCCTCTACGAATTTATAAGGGGATACATCCGGTCCGAGGTCGATCACACGGTACCCCGCCCCGCGTAGCATGGCGCAGCACACGTTCTTGCCGATCTCGTGTATATCCCCTTGAACGGATCCCATGACGATCGTACCACGGTACACGTGGTCGTTCGCCTCCATCTGCGGACGGAGGAGCTCGAGTGCCCCTTCCATCGTCCTCGAAGCCATGAGCACCTGCGGGAGGTAGATTCTGCCTTCGTTGAACAGGTCGCTGATGGTCTCCATACCCTTCCCAAGTCCCTGAGACACAATAACGTCGGACGGAATCCCGGCGGACAGGGCGTCAGCTACGCTCCTCTCCATCAGGTCGTAGTCCCACGTTTCAACGGACTTCTTCAGGTTATGCAGTATGGGTTCGTTCGCAGACATATGCCCTCCTGCCTTTTCGGGCGGGCATGATGAACAAATCGAAGAAGTCAGTATATAAAGGATGAACATTCCTGCCCGAAAACATCCATACATCGGTCGAGTAAAGTTGTAGAGGGCCAAGGTCGACGCTGTCAAGAGCTTCGTTCATCCGATTCGGAATCACGGCTTTCTTCACGGGATTGTATTTAAGCCTTTCATCCAACCTAGATATGTTGCATCCATCCTCAATTTAGTTCTTTTATTACAATAAAATTAGAGTCAGGATGGATTCTATATCCATCAAAAATCATACTCTGTAAAAAATAACGACGTTAATCCATCAACGTCGTCTGGAGTTGGATTGGATGCTGTCCGATGTTTCCAACCACATGGCCCACGGCGATCCAGGTTCTCCGAGATCGTACGGGAGTTTCCTTTCTGGTACCATATGTCACCACTCATTCATAAGTATTATTCATTTGTCTAGAAATATCTATTATCATTAGATTAATATCTATTGTAATAGCGATATCATCATTGAATATCGATGTATTTCATCCTATCTCATCATGGTTCGACGATACCGGTGAAATCACATGAGGCGATTGGATGATACCGTTCTGCATCGCCGATAGACGGATAGGCAACAGTTAAGATGGTGCATGTCGAATCCACCCCCGATAAAGATGGCCGAAATGTGCGCTATGTGCGGTAGGAAGATCCACCTCATCAAGACCAGGGTGAAGGACGGCTTCATCTGCGGGGGCTGCCTCGACAGGCTCAGCCCCAACCTGTACGCCTAGAAGGACCAGATGACCGGGCCCGAGCTGGAGAAGATCACACGCCAGAAGGAGGTCGTTGCCGATGCCCGCAAGTACACGCCGGTCCCGGTCCCCGTGAGCCTTCCGTTCGACGTCCCCACCGCCAAGAAGCAGGACAAGTTCGCCGAGGTGATGAAGTACAAGGAACTGCTCGACGAGGGCATCATCACCGAGGAGGAGTTCGAGAGGAAGAAGAAGGAGCTCCTGGACCTCTGATACGGGGTCGTCAACGGGATGTCCGGACGATTGTGCCAGACATCCGATAATGATTGGTTTCGGACCGTCCCGGCCCCTCCTAGACCGGAGGGGCCGGACACCGGTCCAATGTTTCTCGGAATCACTGCATCGATGCGGCGATGTCGTCAGCCAGCTTCTCCAGCTCGGGGAGCTGGTCGTCCCTCATGGAGGACTTGATCACGAAGGTCTCCCCGACCTTGGTCATGTCCTTCAGCTTGGACATGCGGTCCTCCATGATCTTGGGGGACTGGGGTGCCCACGAGCCGTTGCCGATGAGAGAGTACCCCCTGCCCTGGACGGCCATGTTCTCCATGTCCTCGATGACCGCCGACATGGTCGGGTGGAGGGCGTTGTTGTAGGTGGGCGCCGCCAGGACGATGTTGGTGAACCTGAACGCGTCGGAGACCACGTAGGACGGGTGGGTCCTGGTGACGTCGTACATGGTCACGTTGGCCACGCCCCTCTCCTTCAGGAGCAGTGCCAGTCTGTCGGCGGCCGCGGCGGTGTTGCCGTACATGGAGGTGTACGCTATGACCACTCCCTTTTCCTCGGGCTCGTACCTGCTCCAGAGGTCGTACTTTCCCAGGATGTATCCCAGGTCCTTCCTCCAGATTGGTCCGTGGAGGGGGCAGATCATGTCGATCGGGACCCCGTCCAGCTTCTTGAACACCGACTGGACCTTGCTGCCGTACTTCCCGACGATGTTGGAGTAGTACCTCCTGGCCTCCTCCAGGTACTCCCTGTCGAAGTCGGTCTCGTCGGCGTACAGTGCGCCGGACAGGGTCTTGAAGGTGCCGAACGCGTCGGCGGAGAACAGGATCCTCTCGCCCACGTCGTATGTGAACATGACCTCGGGCCAGTGGACCATCACGGCGAAGACGAAGCGGAGGGTGTGGCTGCCGACCTGGAGCTCGTCGCCGTCGTTGACGACCATGGTGTTCTTCGGGCGGATGTGGTAGAAGTTCTCCATCATGTCGAAGGTCTTGGAGTTGCCCACGACGACCACGTCCGGCCATGTCTCCAGGACCTGGGTGATGCACGCGCCGTGGTCCGGCTCCATGTGGTCGATCACGAAGTAGTCCAGGGGCCTGCCGTCCAGGGCGGTGCGGAGGTTCCTCCAGAACTTGGACGCGATGGATGCGTCGCAGGTGTCCAGGAGGCAGGTCTTGCCGTCGACGATGAGGTAGCTGTTGTAGGAGACCCCCTCGGGTATGGGAAAGGCTCCCTCGAAGATGGAGGCGGTGCGGTCGTCGCCCCCGATCCAGTAGATGCCGTCGCGGATGGGGACGGTGGATTCGATTTGATATGCCATGGGGAGGCGATGAGCGGGCGGGATAATAAGCTAACGGTGTTAATCCCGGACGACGGCGTAGCCGGCGGCGGACAGCGCATCCAGGGCGCGGTCGAGGAACCCTTCCCTGACAAGGACGTAGTCGGTGTCGTAGGTGGACACCACGAACACGGGGACTCTGATGTCGGCCAGGACGTCGGCGATCCCGCGGAGGACGCCGACCAGGGACAGGTCCAGGGTGCCGGAGGCCCTGAACGCCCTCCAGCCGTCGTCGCGTTTCACCGCGTCCCGGGGTGCGGCGCGGGTCTCGCAGACGAGGGAGATCTCCTTGTCTGTGAGGCCGAGGAAGCATGGACTATGTTGAAGGATGGATGCGTCAGGCAGGCGGTCCAGCCTGCATAAGCTCAACTCCCAGCCCATGACCTCCAGTCCGATCCCGGGCGTCTCAATCCCATCCATGGGTCCCCGGATGTGTCCGTAGGATATGTATGTGGCTGGATTGCGGGGGAATGCGGATGATCATGCAGGTGGATCGATGTATACCGCATCCACGGGTGGTTTTTATCGTCTCAAGACAGATATCCAAGGCATGATGCAGGTGAGCACTGGCGGTTTGACCTTCCAGGACATCCGCGAATGCGGCAAGTACTATGTCGACAAGTCGCTGCTCATCAAGGATATACTGGACGCCGATGACAGGGGCGTCTTTCTCTACACCCGTCTCCGCAGGTTCGGTAAGACCACCAACATCACCATGCTGGATGCGTTCTTCAACATCGATTATTCGGGGAACGGCTGGTTCGACGGCCTGAAGATAATGGACCATCCGGAGTACGGATCCTACATGAACGCGTTCCCTGTGGTCTTCCTCCGGTTGTCCACGGCATCATCCGAGAGCTTCAGCGAGTTCCTGAGCTCGATGCGCATGATCATCGTCCGGGAGTATGAGAGGCATGCTTCAATCATGGAGCCAGGGTTCATGACGCCCTCGGAGAGGCATCTCTATGAGACCCTCTCCGACGACACGGCGGCTCCGAACAGGGTCGCAACATCGGTGATGGTGCTCTGCGACATGCTCCGTCGGTCCAGCGGGAGGAACGTGGTGATCCTCATCGACGAGTACGACAAGGCTCTCACCAACTCCTTCGGGATGCCCCATCAGGACGAGATCGCGCGTTTCATGACGGATTTCATGAACGCCACCATAAAGGAGAACCGGAGCCGTCAGATGGCGTACATCACGGGTGTGACCCAGGTGGCCAAGGCCGGCTTCTTCTCGGGTGCCAACAACCTGTGGGTCGACAACGTATTCAACACCAGGTCCGGCGAGAGGTTCGGGTTCACCGATGCGGAGGTCAGGGACATCCTGTCCTACTACGGTCATCCGGAGCGCTTCGACGAGGTCAGGGACTGGTACGACGGGTACCGTTTCGGGGATGTTGAGGTGTACAACCCCTTCAGTGTCATGATGTACGTCTCCAAGGGGTTCGTCCCGGACAGCTACTGGATGAACTCGGGGAGGAACCTGCCCATGACATGGATGGTGGAGAGGGCCTCGGTCGTAGGCACACAGACTGTCGCCGATCTCATAAACGGGGCGCATGTGAGGATGGAGCTCCGCGACGCCATGACATACGAGGGGCTCAGGGCATCCGACGGCGTGGGGCTGTTCTCACTGATGACGATGACCGGGTACCTGAATGCTGTCCCGATGGGGGATGGGACGTACGATGTGTCGATCCCCAACAGGGAGGTGAGGGGGATGGTGGACATCCTGCTCAGCCGCAACAGGATGGTGGGGGACGACGTCTTCGTCAGGTTCAACTCCGCGCTGCTGGATGGCGATGCGGACACGATGGTCGATACCTCCAGGGTGTGCTGGTCGACAGCAGCTACTTCACCATCAGGGACGAGAGCTCCTACGAGAACATCCTGCTGACGATGATGCATGGTATCCTCAGCGGATACAGGGTGAGGTCCCAGCTGGAATCAGGCAACGGAAGAGTTGATCTGATCCTGGAGCCCAGAAAGGAGGGGGCAGTTCCGATAATCATGGAGCTCAAGGTGTCGGACTCCGGTGCCGACATGGATGAGGACGCCGCCAGGGCAATCGGACAGATCCACTCCAAGGAATACCACATGGGCATGAGGGGCGACGTCATCCTGATCGGGCTGGCCTTCCACGGGAAGGCCGTCCGCGGAAGCGTCGAGCGCATCGGGTCTGAACTTACCGTGGCGTCTCAATAATCTATTATCTACCGCCGGGTGCATGACACCGCATGGACGAACTGAAGGACCAGTACAGGGGACCGCAGGGTGAGGGGGGCAGGACAGTCCTCCTGAGGATGAACGAGCACCACGTCCCACTATGGGACGAGTGCCTATCGCGCCTGCCATCGGACCTGGATGGGTCCGTGCTGGACGTCGGCTGCGGGGGCGGAGGGTTCCTCAGGAAACTATCTGAGAGGTACCCATACGCGATGCTCTTCGGCGTGGACATCTCGGAGGACGCCCTGTCCATGACGGCGGACGTCAACGCGGATGTCGTGTCGTCCGGCGGGCTGGAGCTGCACCTCGCATCCGTGGACTCCCTCCCGTTCGGGGACGGGTCCTTCGACATGGTCACGGCGATGGAGACCTACTTCTTCTGGCCGGACCTGCAGGCCGGACTCAGGGAGCTGGCCCGCGTGGTGTCCCCGGGAGGGATCCTGGCGGTCGGGTCCGAGCTGAGGTACGGCTCGGGAGACGATTCGGAGATCGATGCCAAGTGCGAGGAGTACGAGATGAGGCTCGTCCGCGACGTGGAGATGCTGTCGCTGATGGACGCCTGCGGGTTCGACGCCGAGGCGTTCGTGGGGGACCACGGGGTCCTGTACAGAGGGGTCAGGAGGTTCTGACCCACATCGTCATCACACCATCCCTGCCATGACGCTCGGGGGATGTCAGAGGCGTTGCACATCCCCCGACATCCCCCTCGGAGACCTTATCCCCTGCAGGTGTGAATCGATACTTCATGCGTCCCGAGCCCATGTCCATGGTCGGTATCGTACGCGTACAATCTCCGACCCACCATCCATCAGTTTTATAAGCGGGACCGGTTTATGCGCATTTGCCAATAGGCTATAGCCTATATTGGCAAGCGCCCGGATGCGCATTGGGCACCGATGGATGGGATGCAGGAGGTGCGGATGCGGTCTCGCAGCCGCCCCGGTCATCTCATTCGGGTATCGAACGCGTCAGGGCAAGGAAAGCCGTGCCCCGGAGGCCCCGCAAGCGCGTGGTCGAGGGGGTGCGGGAACAGGAGCAGATGTTCCAATGAAAGGAGAGAACATGGGAGTCTCCGCGGACCGCGGGACCGCCAGGCTGCTGGCATGCGTGCTGGCTATGGTCATGGTGGCCTGTGCGGTGATCGCGGTGATCCCCGGAGAGAACGTACAGGGTGCCGAGGAATCCACCATGACAAGCGAGGAATTCCTGGCACTCGACGTGGATGAGGACGGTAAAATCGTCCTCGACAAGAATGTCACCGTTGACGGAATAATCAAGATCAGCGATGCTGTCGATATCGACCTCAACGGATTCACCATCACCACCAGTGCACTCAGCATAACTGCTGCCGTCAACATCACTGACGGTAGCGAGAGCGGTACTGGAAAGATCGTCAAGAACAGTGGCAACGCATCCACCTCCGTCATGGAGGTCGGCCAGAATGGTGTTCTCACTATGACCGGCGGAAGCATCGACACCACCGGAGGCCTCTGGTATGGAGTCTATGCACAGTCCGGATCGAATGTCACACTTGATGGAACAACGATTAACTCTACACTTTCTTGCGTTTCTGGAAACGGTCTTGAGAATGGTGCAGTCGTCAAGCTGACAAACGTTGATTTCACAAGCGAGATGGTCGCTGCAGTGTTCTTCCCCTCGACGCAGTCCCTTACCGTCACCGGAGGAAGTTTTACTGGAGCCACAGGATTCGACATCCGTGCCGGAACCGTCACCATCACCGGTGCTGAGATCACAATCGACCTCACAAATCCCGATTGGACAGGAACCTCCGGACCCAGCGCATTCGGAATGGGTGTCGCCGTCTTTGACCATAAGAGCTACGGTCCTGGTATCAATGTGACCGTCAGCGGATGCACCATCAACAACGCCGTCTACGACTACTATGTCGGTGGACTCAACCTTGCAGCCGGTAACGCGGCCATGGATGCCGATAAAGCTGGAGTAGGTCCCGCAGGATTCGATGCCAGCAAGGTCGCTGAGAAGTACACGTTCAACGACACCATCACGATGAGCATCCCTGGATTCACATTCAACTCCCAGGCTGGATACCAGTTCGCCGCGGTGGATGCCACCGCCAGTTCCTTCACCGTCCCCGCCGGATGGGTCGTCTCCGGAACCGCCTCCTTCGACGAGGACAGCTCCGCGAAGGTTCTGCTCTCCGCAGGGAACGGCGGACTCACCTTCTCCAAGGGATCCGTCGAGATCAGCGGAATCATGACCGCCGCGGAGGTCGCCGCCGAGATAAGCAGTGCCGGACAGGTCATCCTCAAGAACCTGACCATCACCGATGGAACCCTCACCATCACCGACGAGGTCGCCGTCGAGGGCAACGTCATCGTTAACAAGGGTGCAACCATCGATGCCACCGGCGGATCGCTCAACATCGCGAAGAACGCCGTCCTGAGCGTAAGCGGTACGGTCAAGGGAACCGTCAACAACGAGGGTACCGTCTCCGTCACCGACAAGGACGCATCCATACCCGAGGCGATCGGAGGATCCGGAACTGTCGACACCTCCGCCGTAGCATCCGAGGGAGACTTCGGAGGTTCCTACGACACCAACACCACCTACACCAAGAACCAGATCCTGAACGCCACCAGGGACGTCATTCTCGTCTCCGGAACCCAGATCATCATCGAGGGTGTCCTGAACATCCCCGAGGGTATCACGCTCACCATCGAGCCCGGCGCCCAGCTGATCGTCAGGAACTCCACCGGTGCCATCAACAACGAGGGTACAATCATCATCCAGTCCGACATCGCCTACACGGCAGGTAGCGGAGAGCCCGGAGAGGCCCCCTATGAGGCTTACAGAGGAGGGCTCGTGGTCGATACCAGCGCCACCATCGTCAACGACGGCGTCATCAGCCTCGAGTACGAGACCACATCCGATACCGACACGAACGAGAACCCCCAGCTGAACATCGTCGCCGGAACCGTCACCAACAACGGCCAGATCGTCGTCGGAGAGGAGTCCGTCCTCGCCAACGCCGGCACCCTCGCCAACGCCGCCGATGCGGTCATCGACATGAACGGGATCCTCAACGGCGACATCATGAACGCCGGCTCCGTTGTGTTCAACGGAACCAACGACGGCAGGACGACCAACACCATCTTCCTGACCGCCGCCGGTGCCACCGTCCAGATCGATTACCTCGTCGGCAACCTGGCCATCCAGGACGTCGGTCTCGAAAATACCAACATCGTTGTCGGAGATGGAGATGCCACCGACGCGGACAACGAGAACAGGGAGGCCAACCTCCTCAGGCTGGTGTCGGGAACCGACTCTTATGTCTCCGGTCTGATCGTCACCTGCGAGATCGTCTCCGAGAAGAGCGACGACGGCAAGACCACCTACTACTACAACGACATGGTCCTTTCCGGATCCGTTTCCACCGCAGCCATCGAGAACATCGATGTCGCCACAGACTTCGAGGCGTCCGCCACGCTCACCACCGACGGACCCCGCGTCATCGTCAGCGGCGAGCTCGCCATCGGGGAGGGAGTGGCCTACATGCTCTACGACACCCTCACCGTGGCAGGCACCGTCACGATCGAGGACGGCAACAAGCTCACCGGAGCCGGCACCGTCAAGGTCACCGAGGGCACCCTGACCGCCTACAACACCGCCATCGGCGTCTCCTACGAGGCCGCCTTCTACACCATCAAGGCCGACGCGGCTTCCAAGACTCCGGCCACATACGTCTACACCACCCTGGCCAAGGCCCTCGAGTCCGGAGCCACCCCCATCACCGTGAAGGGAGAGCTCACCATCGACGAGGAGCTCACCATCGCCGACGGCATCACCGTCAACGCCGAGGCCCCCGTCGAGATCACCGAGGACGGCTACCTGACCGTCGCCGACGGAGGCAGGTTCAACGCCGGTGCCAACACCGTCACCGTCAACGGCTCCCTCTACGTCGAGAACGCCAAGACCGGTACCAGGGGAACCACCGGAAGCATCGTGTCCGACGTCGTCTCCAAGGGCGAGTCCGACATCCTGTACACCAACCTGTACAACGCCCTGAACGCCGCCGAGTCCGGCGACGAGGTCGTGCTGGCCAAGGACGCCACCACCACCAGGGACATCACCGTCAAGGCCGGCGTCACACTC
The DNA here is from genome assembly GCA_944320485.1 of Candidatus Methanomethylophilaceae archaeon. Taxonomy (GTDB): domain Archaea; phylum Thermoplasmatota; class Thermoplasmata; order Methanomassiliicoccales; family Methanomethylophilaceae; genus Methanoprimaticola. The sequence continues at coordinate 1,339 of CALUHQ010000071.1, read as the reverse complement.
AAGACCGGCAACTACAAGCTCACCCTCGGCAACGACACCGTCGCCACCGTGGACGGAACCGTCTACACCAACGGCGGATCCCTCGCCGTCAAGGATTCCAAGGAGGCCAACGAGGAGTACGGATACATCGTCCTCAACGGCACCATCCAGTCCGACATGCCCATGGACTACGGCGGAGCATACCCCGCAGGAGCCTACTACAGCATCACCACCACCGGCAAGGTCATGTACTACATCCAGCCCGTCGAGGACGCCGCTGCCATCATCAGCACCGTCGACGAGTCCACCCTCACCGTCAAGGGCGACGTGACCATCGGCGACGTTGCCTTCGCCGGCACAGCCGACGAGCAGGCCGTCGTCATCGTCGAGGACGACCTCGTGGCCGGCACCGTGACCATCGACAACGCCGTCGTCAGGATCGCGGCCGGAGCCACCTTCAACGGAACCGTCACCGACTCCGTCGGCACCGTCGCCATGAACGCCGCCGGATCCGAGACCGCCGCCGTGTCCTCCGGACTCGTGGAGGAGGTCAAGACCTTCGCCGTCGCCGGATCCTTCGGCAGCACTGTCGCCAAGGACACCAAGTACTCCTTCGCCCTGTCCGGAGCCGTCTCCCTCGACGGAGCCACCATCCCCGGCGCCACCGTCGCCGGAACAGCCAAGGTCGTCGAGAGGACCACCTTCTCCGGCGATCTGACCGTCACCGGAACCATCGACGTCGCAGCCGGCAAGAGCCTCATCGTCAACGGAAAAGCCTACATCGCGGGCGCCGTCAACGCCCTGGTCGACGAGGACAACCTCAAGGCCACCGTCACCCTCGGTGAGGTCTACGTCGGACTCGAGGTCACCAAGGACGGAATCGTCACCGGCACCCCCGGAGAGCTCTCCGGAAGCGTCAGCTACATCACCGCCTACGTCTCCGCGGACAGCACCGTCCCCGGGGACTTCGTCGGAAGCAAGGCCGCCACCGCGTTCTACGTGGAGGACGCCCTGTGGATGACCGTCTACGGAACATCGATCTCTGCACCCGAGGCCGACGTCACCGACGCCGACTTCCAGGGATGGGACGACCCCGAGACCGACAAGGTCGAGGACGTCGGTTCCACCATCGTCCTCTCCCAGTACGAGAGGCTCGACGCCATCGTGGACTACAACGTCTACTACGTCATGGTCTACACCGACGGCGGAATCGGATCCGTCGACATCGACGGTGTCATACTCATGAACTACGGAGGCAACTACTTCACCAACCTCGAGGGAGGGGGACTCAAGGCAGGCGAGCACAAGCTCAGCTACACCCTCAAGAGCGGATTCACCGGTGAGGCCACCATGACCATCG
>CALUHQ010000070.1 GCA_944320485.1 Candidatus Methanomethylophilaceae archaeon | reverse complement strand
CGGGCTTCTCCTTCTCCTCCATCTTGGCGATGAGCTTCTCCCTGGTCTTGTGGGTGGTCATGTACCACTGGTCGGCGTGGAGCTGCTTCGCGATCTCCTCCTGCTTCTTCTTCTGGGTGGCGTACTTGCGGTACTCCTTCTCCATCCTGTCCAGGTCGAGCATCTTCTTCATGATGAAGTCGGAGTAGTTCCCCTTGTACTCCCTCGACTTGCCGTGGTCGATCTCCAGCATCCTGGTCGCGATCTTGTCCAGGAAGTACCTGTCGTGGCTGATGACGAGGACGGAGCAGTGGGTGTCGATGAGGTAGTCCTCGAGCCACTCCACCGTGGTGATGTCCAGGTGGGACGTGGGCTCGTCCATGACCAGGATGTCGCAGTCGTCGGCCTGGACGACGATCCTGGAGAGCATGACCTTGGTCCTCTCCCCTCCGGACAGGGTGGACATAGGCCTGTCCATCAGGTCCTCGGACAGTCCGACCTTCACCAGCGCGGCCCTCTTGTTCCCCTCGTCGTCCATGTCGGACTTGGCGAGCTGCGACTCCAGGGCGGCGTTCTCCTCCGCCAGCGCGTTCCAGTCGATGTCGCCGCCGGCGATCATGGCCTCCTCTATCTCGGCCAGCCTGCGCCTGATGTTCTCGATGTGGCCGTAGGGCCTCCCGAGGACGTCGCGGACGGTGACGTCGGGGGAGTCCTCGGCGAACTGCTCCAGGTACCCGATCCTCTCGGTGTTGCGGGTGAGCTCGCCGGTGTCCGGCTTCAGCTCCCCCAGCATGATCTTCAGGAATGTGCTCTTGCCCGCCCCGTTCACGCCGATCAGGCCGATGCTGTCCCCTTCGTTGATCTGGAGGCTGACATCCTTCAGCACCTTGTTCGGTCCGAAGGCCTTGGTGATGGACTGGGCCTTTATGAGCATGCGGGGAAGGAAAGGGTCGTCATAGAAATGGGATTCGGTCGGACCGTCAGTGGTCGGTTCCCGACTCTCCGTCGGCCCATCTCGTGAAGTCGTCCATTCCGACCAGGACCACATCCTCGATCCCGGACCTGGCACGTTCGATGAGCTCGGGCATGAACCCGGAACGGGAGAATATGTAGTACCTGCGATTGTCCGAGTCGGATGCGCTGCGGCTTCTCCTGATGAGCTCGTCCAGGACCTCCACGCCGCATCTGGAGGATGTGAACTTGCACTCACCGAATGCTGTCAGCACCCGTCTGCCCTCGCGTATCCTGGCCACTATGTCGACGTCCACATCCTCCAGGACGGGCTTCCCGCTGTCGTTCCTCTCCACCTTCCCGAATCTCATGCGGGGCACCCTGCCCACCCATGATCCGATGGATTCCACGTTCGCCGTGCCACGGAGGTACTGCTTGCAAACATCCTCGAACCTGCGTCCGTAGAACGTCTCGATGAGGGGAAGCAGCGTCTCGTACGCCTTGCCCGGGGACCCGAGCGGGAATGCGGAGTCGCGTCCCCTGCGAACACCGTAGTAGAACAGCTGGATCCCGTCGGAGATCCTGTACATCACCGGCTTCTCCTGTCCCCACGGCAGATATGTCTCCACGAAGTTCGAGATGGTCAGGTCGTTCAGGTGCTTCTGGCACGATGGATAGGAGATGCCCACCACTCCAGCTATCTCGGACACCGTGGTCGCTCCGTCCGCGATCGCGGTGAGTACGGACCTGCAGACCTTCCACGACGGGAGCTCCTTGGAGAGGGCGTTCTCCGCCTCGTCCCTGAGGCCTCCGTTGCCCAGCAGGACCTCGGATATGTTCTCCCTCACGGTGGGGCGGTCCATGATCTCATGGTACATCGGCACACCTGACCCGATGCAGTACATCCTGATCCTGTCCTCCTCGGACATGGTCCCGTGGAATCCGCGCGCATCGATGTACGGCATGGGCTCCAGCTTCAGTCTCGGGTTGAACCTGCCGAAGAGGGGTCTGCTGGAGTCGTCCAGTTCCTCGGACATGGCCTTGATGGAGGACCCGCATATCACGAGCATGATGTTCTGCTTCCTCAGTTCGAGGTCGATGTACCTCTGGAACACCCCCGGCGTCTCCTCGAACAGGTCCACGAGTCTCGGGAACTCGTCGAGTACCACGACGGCCTTCTCCTTCGCATCGATCGTACCGAGGGCGTCCGTCAGGTCCCGGGGGTCCTTCAGTTCCCCGATGTCTTTTCCGGTGAACCTGGAGATGTCCCGCCTGATGCCATCCATGGATGCGGCCCTGGTTCCTCCGGAGATCTCCATAAGCACGTGCGGTTTCCCCTGGCAGAAGTGGTCGATGAGTGTGGTCTTGCCGATGCGTCTGCGCCCGTAGATCGCACATGCCGAATGGCCCGGGGTGGAGTACAGCCTCTCCAGCACTTCGAGTTCGTCAGACCTGCCGATGAATCCGCCCATGCGATGATAATGGTTGACCGGATATAATAATTTAAAGAATATTTTTAATTAAAACTTTATTAAACAAAAACTTAAATTAAATTTCAATTCAAAACAATCTTTAAGAAAATCCTCAACGCAGTCGTCTGGCTCAACTGGTCGATGGGCCCGCCCATCGTTCCGGATCAGATGTACTCGTCGTCCATCTTCCAGAGTCTCACGTGCCTCTCGGTCAGGTCCGTGATCCTGCGCTCGAACTCCTCGTCCCTCCCGACCGGGACCCATGCCCTGACGTCCACCTTGTCGGAGTAGTCGCATTCGGGGCGCTTCGCCATGATGTCGCGCATCTTGTTCTCGAACTGGCTGTAGTACCCGTAGTCCAGGGTGAAGGTGTACACGGCGCACGCCCTCCTGCTCACCTTCGCCATGCCGCCCAACGCGAGCTTCGTGGTCTCCCCGTAGGCATGGACCAACCCCCCGGTGCCCAGCAGGGTCCCGCCGAAGTACCTGACGACGACAACCATGGCGTCGGAGACCCCGGCGCCTTTGAGCGCGAACAGTATGGGCTTGCCGGCGGTCCCGGACGGCTCCCCGTTGTCGCTGCTGCGCTCCCTCCTCTCGGACCCTCCGAACACCGCGGCGTAGCAGTAGTGGGTGGCGTCCCTGTACCTGCCCATGACCTCGGCTATGTTCGCCTGGATGTCCTCCTCGGTCGGGCAGGGCATAACGATCCCGATGAAGCGGGAGCCCTTGAGGGTGAGCTCGTCCTCGCAGGTTCCAGAGACGGTGTCGTAGTCGGAGATGCGGGCCATACGGTGAGGGAAGAAGGGGGATGTTGTTGAAGGTTTGGGCATCCTGCAGGGGCGTAGAAACATGCTTGTGAAAATGAGACGCAAAAAGAGATCTGCATCTGAAGGTCGATTTCAAGGTCTTTTTTGGTCATTGTATTTAATATTTGTGTAAAAATTCAATATCCGTTAACATGAAGTGAAAATGGGTGATAAAAAGGATTTCCATACGATAGCAATAATACAATTATTTAGACCGTTACTGTCATCCCACGATGTCGTGACAGAATGAGGGGGTCGCGAACACCTCTGGATCCATAGGAGGTTCACGAGGGCGATCAAGAAGACGCTTCATTCATATTGGCTCGGTAGGTAAGTTGGAACAGTTCCATAATAAAATGTATTTAAATCATAATTTTATCTCAATATAATCAATAAATCATTCAAATCGATTAAATAAATTGAATTTTATTCTATTTTATGAAGGGACTGATCAGGAAGATAGTGCTCGACGGCTTCAAATCGCTGTTCCATATAGAATTCGATCTGACCGAGGGGGATGTCGGCAGGGACGGGGGAGTGGCACTGATATACGGTGAGAACGGCGCAGGGAAGACGCATCTCATCGAGTCCATGGCGGTCCTCAAGATGACCACCGACACCCTGCTACTCGAGGATGTCCCCAGGGACATCTCGGGTGACTCAGTGTGGTTCGGCACCCATGTCCTCGGACATGGGGCGATGGACCGTCGGCTGAACCTCCCTCATGGTTGTTACAGGACGTGGGACCTCAGGTCGATATCGGAGGAGTGCAGGTCCATCGGGGGCGATGGGCGCATCGGAATGGCTCTGCACTTCACCTTGGATGGGGCCAACGGAGAGTACCGGATGTCGATCGGCCCGGACGGCAGGGTGAGCGAGGAGGTCCTGACCTACAGGATCAGCAAGAACACGGGGGAGATATTCTCGATCCGCAGCGACGGCGACGCCCCGGTGTTCTCCTTCAGCAGGCAGCTCTTCACGGATTCCGGCATGAGGAACGACATGGAGCGTCGCATTAGGAAGGAATGGGGGCTCCACACGTTCATCTCGATGATGAAGCACGAGCTGTACGGTAGTAATCCGGGATACATCTCCGAGTCGGTCGGTACGGGGATCATGGATTTCATCGCGTTCCTCGACGGGATGCATGTGGTCACGAGGCCGTCCGTCAACTCGGTGTCCGGAGGGTTCGACGATCCGATGGCGCATCCCGCGGCGGGGTCGGTCCGTGTGGGTTCCGAGGGGGATCTGGACCTTCTCGAGGCGAGGCTCTTCGCCTATTTCCATGACCTCTGCACGGACGTGATGGACGTGAGATACGACAGGCACACGGTCGGCGGGCGGATCGTCTACCAGCTGATGGTCACCAGGAGGATCAACGGCGTGGCCGTCCAGGTGCCATTCGTCAGGGAGTCCACAGGGATGCTGCGTCTCCTGGAGCTGTTCTCGGCGATAATGGCGTACGAGGGTGACGGAGTGGTGCTGATGGACGAGTTCGACACGGGCATCCACGAGAGGATGGTCCGCGACATCATCGGAAGCATATCGGAGGACGAGGCGGGGCAGTTCATCGCGACGACCCAGTGCACAGGCCTTCTGGAGGGGTCGAAGCCCGAGAACACGTTCATCCTCGTCCTGGATGCCATGGCGAACAAGAGCATCCGTTCGCTCCCCCGCATAGAGCGCACAGTCAACGGCAACAACAACCGCATCAGGTACCTGAACGGGGTCTTCAGGGGGATCCCGTTCACCTCCCTCATCGACATGTCCGGCATCTACATGATGGATGAGGAGGACGGATCCTGATGGGCGGTAGCGTAGTCGCGGTGGTCCATGGGAAGTCCGAGGTGATTTTATGCAGGGAACTGGAGCGGTCGACCAGGTGCAGGATCTGCGTATTCTCGGAGAAGGAAGGGGAGGCGTGCATCTCTCTTCGCAGTCTGCCGGAGGTCATGAGTGCCAGACCGTTCAGGAATGAATCGGACCTCCACCGGGAGTTTGAGGACCTGGACTACAATCCACGCAGAAGACCGATGATGCCGGATCTCAGGATATTCACGGTAGTGGATACGGATGACAGTCCCCATGATGTCCATGCATATGTCACGGGAAATCTGTTGAGGTCATGTCCCCTGTCGGATTCGATTGTCCCGATATTCAACACCCCCAACCTCGAAGCGGTGTTCGAGTCACACGGGTTCCTCGTAGACCGTCGCAACAAGGCGGGATCGTACAAAGCAATATCCAGGCGTCTAGACTTTCTGGAACTGTACAGACTTCTGAAGGAGGATGACTCCACCAATCTGGACGTGTTCATCCGCCACGTCCTGTCGAAGGTCCCGGAACTTCAGAACAAGGTCGATCCCGGTATTGTTTGAAGGAAGGGTGACCCCCTTGCGGGGGTCGTTTTCAGAGGTTTCAGGCGGTCTCCTCGGGGTCCTGGTAGTTCTGTGCGGCCTCGTACTCGTCGATGACCTCCTGGGAGGGCTCGGGCGTGAGCTTCGCGACGACGACTCCGACGATGAACGCGAGGATGAATCCGGGGAACAGGGAGTACAGGTCGGTCCAATCCATGAACGTCTCCCAGAACACGACGACGGCGAATCCTGTGACCATGGCGGCCAGGGCGCCCTGCCAGTTCATACGCTTCCAGAACAGGGCGAGGATCATGACAGGCGAGAACGCGGATCCGAATCCGGACCATGCGTAGGAAACCAGTCCCATGATGTTGTCGCTACCGAACAGCGCCAGGCACATACCGATGATGGAGATCACTATGACGATGCCCCTCGCCAGCCACATCAGGTTCCTCTCGGAGATGTGGACCCTCTCGGACTTGGCCAGGATGTCGTTGGTCACAGAGGACGCGGACACCAGCAGCTGGGAGCTGGCCGTGGACATGATCGCCGCGAGGATGGCTGCGAACACCACTCCGAGGATGAACGGGGCGCTGGTCTCGAAGAGCTTCTGGGCCGTGTACATGAAGACGAACTCGGCTTCCTTGCTGGACATGTTGAGGATGTCAACGCCGTTGGCGGGCAGGTAGACCCCCGCCATGATACCGATGAGGCACACGAAGGACAGGGCGAAGATACCCCAGAGCAGGGACACCCTGCGGGCGACCTTGATCTCGGAGACCTTCCTGATGGACATGTACCTGACGACGATGTGGGGCATGCCGTAGTATCCGAGTCCCCACACCAGTCCGGAGATGACGACGACGGCCGAGATGGCCACTCCGTCGTTGAAGAACAGGCTGGTGTATCCGGGGATCTGGGTCTCCTGGATGTAGTCCCATCCGGCGGTGATGTTGTCCCAGCCGAAGTCCCCGATGATGACCAGGGGCACGGCCACGATGACGACGACCATCAGGATGGCCTGGAAGAAGTCGGTCCAGCAGAGGGCCTTGTACCCTCCGAGGAACGTGTACAGGATGATGACTGCACCGCCGACGATGATCCCGATCTCCATCCCGCTGTTCTCCAGGAGCATCTCCATGACGATGCCGCAGCTCTGGAACCCGGAGCCGACGTAGATGGTGAAGAAGAACAGGATGATGATTGCGCAGGCGATTCTCAGATATCCCTTGTGGTCTGCGAAGCGGTTGGAGAAGAACTCGGGCATGGTGAGGGAGTTCTTGGATACGAAAGAGTGTTTCCTGAGCCTCTTCGCGACGAAGAGCCAGGATGTGTAAGATCCGATCAGGAGTCCGATACCGATCCACGCCTGGCCGAGACCGGCCAGGACGATGGATCCCGGGAGACCCATCAGGAGCCATCCGCTCATGTCGGAGGCCTGTGCGGACATTGCGCTAACGTAGGGCCCGAACGACCTTCCACCGAGGATGTAATCCTCCATGCTGTCCCTGTCCTTGATCCTCCAGAAGTGGATACCGATGATGATCAGGGCGATGAAATAGATCGCGAAGGCCAGTATGGTCATTGAATCCATGCTGATACCGGATAGCTGACTTGAATAATTCAGATATAACCGTAACCCCCGAATCGGACCGGGGGAAACGGCGTTAAGCGGGTTCTGGGCCCCGGACGGGGATGCCGTCCGGGGCCGGAGGGCTCACTCCTCCTCGGGTTCGTCGAACTGGCTGTTGTAGAGGTCGGCGTAGAAGCCTCCTTCCGCGAGCAGCTCGTCGTGGGTGCCCTGCTCCACGATGTTGCCGTCCCTCATCACAAGGATGAGGTCCGAGTTCCTGATCGTGGAGAGCCTGTGGGCGATGACGAAGGATGTCCTCCCCTCGGTGAGGCGGTCCATGGCCTCCTGGATGACCCTCTCGGTTCTGGTGTCCACGGAGCTGGTGGCCTCGTCCAGGATCAGCAGAGGGGACCCGTCGACCATGGCGCGGGCGATGGTTACCTGCTGCCTCTGTCCGGCGGACAGGCTGGCGTTGTCCCCCAGCACGGTGTCGTAGCCGTCCGGCAGCGTCTGGATGTAATGGTACAGGCCGACAGCTTTACAGACTTCGTCGAGGCGCTCGTCGGTGACGCCCTCCTTGCTGTAGACCAGGTTCTCCCTGATGGTCCCCTCGAACAGCCATGTGTCCTGGAGCACCATGCAGAACAGGTCGTGGACGTCCTCGCGCCTCATGTCCCTTATGGACACGCCGTCTATCAGGATGTCCCCGCTGCTGACCTCGTAGAAGCGCATCAGCAGGTTGACCATGGTGGTCTTCCCGGCTCCGGTGGGCCCGACGATGGCGACCTTCTGCCCGGGCATGACCTCCGCGGAGAACCCGTGGATGATCTCCCTGTCCGGGGAGTACCCGAAGTGGACGTCGCGGAACTCCACGTGCCCCTCCACATGGTCGAGCCTCACCGCCTTATCGGACTCGTCCTCCATCTCGGACTCGTCCAGGAACCCGAACACCCTCTCGGCCGCGGCCGCGACGGACTGCATCGAGACCATGGCCTGGGATATCTGGGTCAGGGGCTGGGTGAACAGGCGGACGTAGATCATGAACGCCACGATGACGCCGAACGAGATGCTGCCGTCGATGCACAGCACCGCGCCCACGATGCAGACCATGACGTAGCCGAAGTTCCCGATGAAGTTCATGAACGGCATCATCATGCCGCCCAGGAACTGGGACATGAACCCGGACCTGTACAGGCTGCGGTTGACGGCGTCGAACTCCTCCTTGGCGGCGGCCTCACCGCCGTACGCCTTCATGACCAGGTGGCCGGAGTACATCTCCTCCACATGGCCGTTCATCGCTCCAAGGTCGGTCTGCTGGCGCTCGAAGTACTTCTGGGAGCGGCTCATCACCGCCGCCATGAAGGCGAACCCCACAAGCGACGAGAGTATCGCCGTGGCGGCCATGGTCATGTTGGTGTAGAGCATCATGATCACCGATCCGCCGAGCAGGGTGATGGCGGTGGCCATGGTGCTGATGCTCTGGTTCATGGACTGGCCCAGGGTGTCCACGTCGTTGGTCACGCGGCTCATGACGTCGCCGGTGGTGTTGGAGTCGAAGTAGCGCAGGGGGAGCCTGTTGATCTTGCGGGATATGTCCCGGCGGAAGCTGGACGCGGTCCTCTGCGATATGGTGGTCATGATGTACTGCTGGACGAAGGTCAGGATGGCGCTGACGGCGTACAGCGCCACCAGCAACAGGCACAGGGACACGATCCCGTCCAGGTCCATCGGGCCCATCAGGCCCTCCTGGATCATGTCGGTGACATCGCTGATCAGGTTCGGTCCGGCCAGCGTGAGGACTGTCCCGACGCAGGCGACCACCAGGGCGATGACGAATCCCAATCTGTAGCGGTCCATGTAGTCGAACAGGCGCCTCCAGGCAAGCCTGAAGTCGTCCGCCTTCTCCCTCGGGACGGGGCCCCTTCCGTGGCCGCCGCCCGGTCCCCTCCTCGGTCCGGGGCTCATAGTCCCAACTCCTCGTCGGAGAACTGCGACCTGGCGATGTCCAGGTATACCTGGCATGACCTCAGCAGCTCCTCGTGCGTCCCGATGCCGACCACTTCGCCGTCGTCGATGACGACGATCCTGTCGGCGTCCATTATCGTACCGATCCTCTGCGCCACGATCAGCGTGGTGGCGCCGGATATCTCGTTCCTCAGGGTCTCCCTGAGCGTCCTGTCGGTCCTGTAGTCCAGGGCGGAGAACGAGTCGTCAAAGATGTAGATCTCCGGGTCCCTGCAGACGGCCCTGGCTATGGACAGCCTCTGCTTCTGGCCGCCGGAAAGGTTGGACCCGCCCTGGGCGACCTCCGACATGTAGCCGTCCTCCTTGGCCTCCACGAACTCGGCGGCCTGGGCTATGCGGACCGCCCTCCTCACCTGATCCTCGGTGACGGACCCGGAGGTGTCCCCGTACCTCACGTTGGAGTCGATGGTGCCCTTGAACATGAATGCCTTCTGGGGCACGTAGCCTATCCTGCTCCTGAGGTCGTTCAATTTGTATTCTCTGACGTCGACCCCGTCCACCAGCACCTGCCCATCCGTCGCGTCGTAGAACCTCGGTATGAGGTCGACGACGGTGGTCTTCCCGCTCCCGGTGGAGCCGATGAACGCCACGGTCTCCCCCTTGGAGGCGGTGAAGCTGATGTCGTGGAGCACATCCCCCGACGTACCTGGATATCTGAATGACACGTTCCTGAACTCCACGGAGCCCTGGCGGGGTGCGTCGGTCCCCGGGCCGTCCCTGATGGACGGCTCGGTGTTGATTACCTCCTGGATACGTTTGGATGCAACCATCGCACGCGGGAGTATCATGAAGATCATTACCAGCATGATGAACGACATCACCACCTGCATCGCGTAGGACGAGAACACGACCATGTCCGAGAACAGGACCATTTTGTCGCCGGGCAGGGCCGCGGCGTCTATCAGGAGGGCCCCGATCCAGTAGATTGCCAGGGACAGGCCGTTCATCACCAGCATCATGGCCGGGAACATTACGGCCAGGGCGCGGTTGGCGGACAGGTTGGTGTCCGTCAGCTCGATGTTGGCCGCCTCGGACTTCTCCTCCTGGTAGGACTCGGCGTTGTAGGCGCGGACCACGCGGATCCCGGAGAGGTTCTCCCTGGTGACGCGGTTGACGTTGTCGGTGAGGCCCTGGATCCTCTTGAACCTGGGGATGGCGTAGAGCATGATCACCGAGATGATCGTGATGATGACCACCACGGCCACCGCGGTGGCCATGGTCCACTCCCAGTTCTTGTCCAGGATCTTCATTATCGCCCAGACGGCCATGATCGGGGCCCTGATCATGATCATCAGCCCCATGGCGGTGGTCATCTGGATCTGCGAGATGTCGTTGGTCGAGCGGGTGATCAGGCTGGACGTGGAGAACCTGTTCATCTCCTCCAGGGAGAACGACTGGACCCTGGAGTACTCTAGGTCCCTCAGGCGCATGGACAGCGACGTGGCTATCCAGGCGGCCAGACAGCCGACTATGATTGAAACCACCAGGCTGGCGAAGGCGCAGGCTATCATCATGCCGCCGTCGCCGTAGATGACGTCCATGTCGGTGTCGGGGCTGACGATCTCCGTGGTGATGGAGGACATGTAGCCGGGGATCTCCAGCTCCAGGTAGACCATCAGGGCGATGAGGACCACGCATGCGGCTATGGCCGCCCATTCGCGTGCCTTCAGGTACTTGAGTATCATCGCACCACCCTCATCAGGTTGCCCTTCCTGGACCATTCCTCGTCCACGCCCGCGGAGTCGCCCCTGGGCGGGGTGACCACGACGGAGAACGTGTGGGCCTCCTGGCCGGGGGAGGTGCGGGAGATGTAGGGCTCCAGTATGTGGTAGATCCTCTCGGTGATGTCGTGGAGCTCCTCCCGGGTGGTGAACACGGTGATGGATGCGAACCCGCAGTCGTCGCGTGTGATGTCCGCATCCGGTCTGTCCGCGTACAGCTCGAACTCCCTGACAAGGTCCAGCGCGAAGCCGCTGAACAGCTTGCAGTACTCCCTCACGTCGTTGTCCCTGAGGATGTCGACGTCGAAGTTCTTCAGGTCGTCGCTGGCATCGTACGTCTTCTCGGTCAGGGCCCTGACCTTGGTCTCGGAGACCACGGAGAGGATTCCGTCCTCCTGCATCCCGTTGAGCAGGCGGTACAGGGTCGTCTGGGAGACGTCGATGCCCTCGGCCAGCATCTGCTTGGCCGTCATCGGGCCGTTCTTCTTGAGCATCAGCAGGATCCGCAGCTTCGACGGGTTCCTTGTGCATTCGTGGATGTCCGCCAGGTCTAGTGCCATATGGTACTCGACACCAGGGCAGGTATTTAATGTTTTCAAAATGGGAATATTTTTTTCCGAAGAATATTTCCAAGTGGGAATGTGGCCGGGGGATGTCCCCCGGCTCAGATGGTGCTGACGTCCAGCAGCGCGGCCCTGACCTCGGATTTCCCGAGGATGCCGCCGTAGATCCTGGTGCTGGAGATGGTCTCCCTGACGAGCTCCGGGGAGACGTCCTCGTCGGCGTAGAGCATCCCCACGACCTCGAGGTCCTTCTTCTGCCCGGCTTCCTTGAGCTCCTCAAGGTCCTTGCGTCTGAGCCTGATGATGCGGAAGTTCGTGAACTTCATTTATTTGACCTCCTTGAATCCGTTGCAGGGTGGTGCGGACACGAGTGCGATGGTGCGGAGCTCCTGCTCCTCGGATGTGCGGACCTGCGCCGGCCTCAGGATCTCCATGATCTTGCCCATGTGCTCCTTCAGCTGGTCGGGGGTCGCGTACACCGGTATCGATACGAAGCTGACCGCGTCCTTGGCGAAGTCGGCCGTCCCGTTGGCGGCGTACTCCTCGAACCTCCTCATGAGGTTCAGGCCGAAGCTCATGAACAGCCTGCTGTACGACTCGGTGTCGTTCCTGCTCACGTCCTCGATCCTCTCGGTCAGCGACTTGTTGAAGTAGAAGGTCCTCTCCACGACCGCCCGGACCTTCGTCTCGGCGACCATCTCGATGATCTCCGCCTTCTCCATGCTCTTCAGTGCCCTGTACAGCGATGCAGGGGGGATCCGGGGATCCTCCTGGAGTATCTGCTTGGGGGTCATCGGTCCGAACTCCCTCATCAGCAGCATGACCCTTGCCTTCAGGGGGTTCCCGATGCAGTCCATGACGGCCTCCACGCTCACTGCCATATCACACCGATAATGTTCCCCGATATTTAATGTTATCAATATGATAACAGATTCAAGTGGGAAACATTATCTATCCAGCAATGAAATCAATGTGATAACATGGTGTCCGGCACAGGGTACCCTGCCGAGAGATGTCCGAGAAGATGGTGTCGGAAGCGGTTTGGGAAGAGGGGGAGGGGTGACCCCTCCCCGATTGGCATCACTCGCCGTCCTTCTCGGAGCCGCGTCCCTGGAGGAACCTGGGTCCCTTCGAGTTCCAGTCGCCGACCAGGTGCATCACCGCGGGGACGATGTACGTCCTCACGATCAGCGCGTCGCAGAGGATGGCGAAGCAGAGGGCGAATCCGAACTGCTGCAGCATGCCCATGGACGAGAGCATCAGCGTGCCGAAGGCGCCGCCCATGATCAGTCCGCAGATGGTGATCACCGATCCGGAGTGGACGACCGCGTGGTGGATGGCCTCGTCGTTGCTCATGCCGTTGGCCCTGACGTTCTCCTTGATCCTGGTGGTGAGCAGGATGTCGTAGTCCATGCCCAGACCGAGGCAGATGACCAGCAGGATGAGCGGGATGAGCCAGGTGACCTCGTCCCCGAACAGGAGGTGTGTGGCAGCCAGGGTCCAGCATATGCTCATCAGGATGGTCGCTACGGACCTGATCGGGATGGTGTAGGACCTCATCACGAAGAACAGGAGCACGATGATCAGGATGATCACCAGCACCTCGATCATGGTGAACTCGCCGGAGATGATCTCGGAGATGTCGTACATGACCACCGCGGTTCCCGTGACCCAGGACGCGGTGATCCCGGGGTGGGAGGACACGTATCCGTTCACGGCGTCCTGCATGTAGGCGATGGAGTCCATGGACCTGGGGGACATGGCCGCCTCGTGGGTGGATGCGGACAGCTTCACGAACGTGACGCCGCCGACGTTCCCGTTTCCGGTGTAGTCCGCAGGGGGCTCGTCGTGGGCGTTGGTGTATGTGACGAAGTCCCCTCCGATGTAGCCGAGCTGCGAGTTGACGACGTAGTCGATGGAACCGCCGCCGGTCGTCACCATCATGAAGGTGGCGATCTGGTCGAGGTAGGCCTCGGGAATGGTCGGCGGGTCCTTCATCATGGCCAGGATCTGCTCGACATATCCGCGGTACTCCTTGACCATCTGGGGGAACATCATCTCGAGGACGACGGCCTCGGTGGACGAGGCGTGGCTCTCAGCATAATCGACAACAGCCTGTGCGGCGTTCAGGTAGCCGAGGGCGGTCATCAGGTCCTGCATGTTCCCGCTGGTGGCGAGGGCTATGAGGTCGTTCAGGGAGATATTGACGTTCTCCCCGGATGCGGCGACGACGTCCTCCCACTGGTACACGGACGAGACGCTCGATATGTTGCCCTCGTTCTTCAGGTCGGAGGCCAGAGCGGACAGCCCTTGCTTGTAGTCGGAGTTCCACTGGTCGCTCCACGTCAGGGAGTATCCCGCGGGGACACCGGACAGGTCGTATTCCACCTGGACGGTGGCGATGGGCTCGTCGTACTCGAGCACGACGTAGTTGGGGTAGATCATGCCCTGGTCGGCGTACTCGCCGAGGAGGTCCATGCCCTTCTCGGAGTCGCCGGTCATCAGGGAGCTGGTCATGTCGTAGGATGTCTCCGATGTGAGCGCGACGTAGGCCGCGGGGACTGTGACCAGGACGGCCACGACCGTGATGGCCTTGGCGTGCTTCAGGGTGAACCCGGAGGAGACGTCGAAGTACCTGTGCCCGACCTTGGAGCACCAGGCGAACCATCCCCTGGTGGCTTTGCCGCCCTCGGAGTACTCCTTCATCTTTGTGGGCCAGAAGATCCTGTCCCCGGCCACGTTGATGAGCGAGGGGATGAACGTCAGCGCCGCCAGCAGCGCGACGACGATTCCGAGCGCCAGGCAGATTCCCATGGTGGAGATCATGCTGAACGAGCAGATGGACATGGCCCCGAATCCGATGATGACGGATGCACCGGAGATGGTGATCGACTCGCCCGCCCACTTGATGGCGCTGTGCAGGGCGGCGTGGTGGTCCTTGCCGTCGCGCCTCTCCTCTCTGTAGCGGGCTAGGATGAAGATGCAGTAGTCGCACCCGGCGCCCATCATGGACACCAGGAGCATGATCTCGGTGATGAAGAAGATGTCCATGAAGTACATCAGTCCGTAGATGAGCCCCATGGTCACCGCGAAAGCCACACCCATAGTGACGGGCGGCATCGCCGATGTGATGAAGGACCTGAAGAACAGCCCCACGAGGATGAGGATCATCAGCACGGTGAACACGTCGATGTGGGAGATGTCCTCCATGGCGCCGTTCTCCATGTCGTAGGAGACCGCGGACGTGCCGGTGAGGTAGGTCACGAGGCCCGATTCCGAGACGACCGTCCCGATGGCCTGGGAGATCTGGTCCCTGAGCTCGGGCGTGTCGTCGATGATCGCCACCGTGTCCCAGCCGTCCACGTAGGATGCGGCGTACACGAGTATGCCGGGACCCTGTCCGGTGCCTCCGGACGAGTCTATCGCGAGCATGAATCCCTGGATCTTCTGCTCCACGACGCCTTCGTAGTTCACGCTGCCGAATCCGCCCTCCATCACGACCCTGTTGAGGGCCGTCTCGAGGGACAGCGCCGCGTCGTACTCGGTCTCGTCGTCGAAACCCACCACGAGCATCGGCAGCGATGAGACGTCGGCGTCGGATGATGGGAAGTAGGTGCCTATCACCTCGAGCCCCACCATGGACTCCGATTCCTCGATGCCCATCTCATCCATGTCGTAGCTCATGTTCTTGAACGCGTTGATCGCGGGGACGGCCGCCACCAGGAGGATGACGACCCACACCGCTAGTATGAGCTTCGAATGTCTGATGATGGCATCTGCCAGTCTGTCATATGCCATGAGGAAAGTGAGATGGGGGTTCTATTTAAAAGGTCCCAGATTCCGGGTCAGCCGACCCGAAGGAAGGCACTTCGTGCCTTCATAGGGCGGGGGTTTCGAAATGGTTCGGTGCGTACACTATGAAGACCCCGTAGCTGTCGATCTCGAACTGGTAGGTGGGGTCGCCGTCCTGCAGCATGGCGCTGTACTCCCCTCCGGCGATGACGATCAGGAGCTCGAAGGTCCTGCCCTGGTCGTCGGTCCCGAGGAACCTGTTGTTCCCCTCGTAGGTCCAGTCCCAGACGTCTCCCCTGACGACCACCGACGGGTGGCCGTCCAGACTCGCCCCCTCCTCGAGCGGGGCCTCGGTCCCGTCGGAGTACCTGAGCACGATGGATTCACCGAGCAGGTCCAGGTCGGTGCCGGTTCCGTAGGTGACCCTGTACACCGACTTCACCCACTGGGCGTAGAGGTGGACCTTGCCTTCCGATTTCACGGTGTCGCCAGGCATGTACGTGGTGCCGCTGCCGTCGGAGGACGTGTTCCATCCCACGAACGCGAACCCGGGCTCGTCGAAGGTGCATTCCGAGACCACATCCCCCTCGCTCCCGTAGCTGCCCAGCGGGTCCAGCGTGTCGTGGTAGACGATGTCCGATCCCGGGTGCTCGTTCATGACGTAGATCGCGGCGCCCACCGCCACCAGGATGACGATCACGACGGCGGCCACCTTCGTTGCCCTGTCCATGGTGGACGGACCCGCTTATAAATTTTAAAGAGCATGCTCAAGTTTTTATGGTCAGTGGGACAGCCCGAACTGCGCGATGTCCCTGGGTCCGATGCTCCCGCGGTACTCTGCGAGGCTGTCCTTCCTCAGGACCCTCTCCGTGTCGGTGAGCACGTACACCCTCGGGCTGGCGAAGCCCGCCAGTGACGGGTCGATGAGCTGGACGCTCCTCCTTTTGCCCGGCTCCCTGGATACCGTCCAGGCGGTGACGTAGTCCCCCTTCATCTCCTTGATCAGGACCATGCTGTTGGTGACGCCGGTGCCGAGCTTGGCGTCGTTCAGCCTGTACACGTCGCCGATCCTCGGCTTGCTGTGCTTCGTCGGCGGCTTCACGTACCCGAGCTCGTCCCTCACGGGCAGCTGCTGGGATGGAAGGGACCTGCTCTTCGGCGGGACCGGCTTCGACTGCTCGTCCAGCCACTCCTTGGCCTTCGCATCCCCGGAAGCGGCCATGCGCCTCAGGGCCTCCATGGACTCCGGCAGCTTAGAGGACCTGATGAGCCACCTGCGGGCCTCGTCGGGGTCGGATTTCATAAGTGCCAGACCCAGCGCTCCCTGAGCCTTGATGTCCTCGTACTCCGCCCTCTTCCTGAGCTTGGCGATGGCATCCGCGTCCCCCGACCTGGCCTTCTCCGCGGTCTGCTCCGGCGTGTCCTGCTTCGGCGCGGGGGCCACCTTCACGGGAGGCTTGGTGGCGGGCTTCGGGGGCTCCTTGACGGTGCGGAGGACCCTGCGGGCCTCCTCGTCGGTCCTTGCGAGTGCCTTGAGCTGCTCGTACGCCCGGTGGTCGCCGTTGTCGATGGCCATCGTGAGCCTGATGATGCGGAGGGATGCGGCCATGTGATCGGTTCCCGATTGCGGGTCTCGGATATGAGACCTCGCACCCCTGCGGAAAGGATTCCGGGGGATATGTCGTCCGGTGCATCCCTCGGGCCGTTCCCGATGTGATGGTGTTTCACCAATCGTAAGCATATATCCAATGGATTGGATTTATATACCCGCTATGCGGTATCCAATCCATGAAATCAACCGGCCCCCGTCCGGGAGCCGGGGCCCGAGAGGGCCATGGTTTCTCCGTTCATCACAAAATGGAAACCTCGATTCCGATGCCGAAGGTCGTTATCGAGACCCGGACGTTGAACGTCCTCCGGAAGATCATAAGCGACATTATGATCTCTCCTGCCGGCCGTGTTCGAGCACGGTCGGCACCCCTGTCTTCCCCGTCCCGGTTTATGAAGCGAGGACACTGCATCCATACTGACCTAGCCCCTTCCCTTTTCCTAAAAACCTTATATTAATCGGGGATACACAGCCACGTTTGCCATGGCTCAGTACGATTCCGCTACCATCGAGAGGCGCTGGGAGGAGATGTGGAAGACCGAGGAGGTCTACCGCTTCGACCCCGCCTCTGACAGACCCGTCTTCAGCATAGACAACCCCCCGAGGTACACGTCCGGGCCCCTCCACCTGGGGCACGCCACCGGGTACTCCCTCATCGACTTCGCCGCCCGCTACAAGAGGATGCGCGGGTTCAACGTGTTCTTCCCCCTGTGCTTCGACGTCAACGGCACGCCGATCGAGGTCAAGGTGGAGAAGAAGTACGGCATCAACAAGCTGGACACCCCCAGGCAGGAGTATAGGAGGCTGTGCGAGGAGTACGCCAACGGGTTCATCGAGGAGATGACCCACCACTTCGAGATCCTGGGGGAGAGCATGGACCCCAGCATCTACTACCAGACCGACGCCCCCTACTACAGGAGGATCACACAGATCTCCTTCGTCGACCTGTTCAACAGGGGCCTGGTCTACAAGGCCAACTTCCCGGTCAACTGGTGCCCCAGCTGCATGACCGCCCTGGCCGACGCCGAGGTGGAGTACAGGGACAACGTCAACAAGCTCAACTACATCAAGTTCCAGATCGAGGGCGAGGACGGGTACGTCCTCATAGCAACCACCAGGCCCGAGCTCCTCTGCACATGCAAGGCCGTGGCCGTCCACCCCGATGACAAGGAGAAGGCCCACCTGGTGGGCAAGACTCTGGTTGCGCCCCTCTTCGGCAAGAGGGTCCCGGTCATCTCCGACCCCAAGGTCCAGATGGACTACGGTACCGGCACGGTGATGATATGCACCATCGGGGACAAGGACGATCTCGAGTGGGTGATGAAGTACCACTTCGAGATGGAGAAGGGCATCGATGAGCGCGGCAGGATGACCGAGCTCGCCGGGAAGTACGCCGGCATGCCCGTCCTGGAGGCCAGGGAGGCCGCGATCCAGGACCTGAAGGACCAGGGGATCCTGGTCAAGCAGGAGGACAACCCCCAGCAGGTCTCCATCTGCTGGAGGTGCCACACGCCCATCGAGTACCTGCAGGTCCCCCAGTGGTTCCTCAAGACCAGGGACTTCAGGGACAGGATCCTCCAGAGGGCGGACGAGATCAACTGGTTCCCCGAGTTCATGAAGGTCAGGCTCCAGGACTGGGCCAACTCCCTGGAGTGGGACTGGGTCCTGAGCAGGCAGAGGATCTTCGCCACGCCGATCCCGGTGTGGGAGTGCGAGGAGTGCGGGCACGCCGTGTGCGCCACCAGGGAGATGTGCTACTGCGACCCCACCCTGGACGCGCCGCCCGTCGAGAAGTGCCCGAAGTGCGAAGGGAAGCTGATCGGATGCACCGACGTCTTCGACACCTGGATGGACTCGTCGGGGTCGTCGCTGTACAACACCTTCTGGGAGAGGGACCCCGAGCTCCACAAGAAGCTGTTCCCCATGTCCCTGAGGCCCCAGTCCCACGACATCATCAGGACCTGGGCGTTCTACTCCATCCTCAGGGCGGAACAGATCGAGGAGTCCATCCCCTGGGAGAACATCATGATCCACGGGTTCATCATGGCGCCCGACGGCACCCCGATGCACTCGTCCATAGGCAACGTCATCGACCCCATTCCGATCCTCGAGAACTACGGTGCGGATGCGCTCAGATACTACGCCGCCACCTGCTCCCTGGGCATCGACCACGCCTTCAGGGAGAAGGACGTGGTCCGCGGCAGGAAGCTGTGCAACAAGGTCTTCAACCTGGGCCAGTTCGCCGGCAGGTACCTGACCGACGTCCCGAAGGATATGCCGGAGCTGAGGATGTCCGACAGGTGGATAGTCTCCAAGTTCTCCAGGACCGTGGAGGCCGTCACCGGGTACTTCGAGGTCTACCAGTTCGACAAGGCCATGAAGGAGGTCGAGGGCTTCATCTGGCATGAGTTCGCCGACAACTACGTGGAGATGGTCAAGGGCAGGTCCGACGACGCCGTCAGGTGGACGGTGTACAACGTCCTGCTGGGCAGCCTCAAGCTGCTGGCGCCCTTCATGCCCCACGTGACCGAGGAGGTCTACCAGGACAGGTTCAGAGCCATAGACGGGTGCAGGAGCATCCACCTGACCTCCTGGCCGGAGCCCATCCTCGTGGACGACGATGCGGAGAAGGCAGGGGATGTGCTGTCCGATGTTCTTGCAGGAATCCGCGCCTGGAAGTCCGAGAAGAAGATCCCGCTGAACGCCGAGCTGGCCATGATCGAGCTGGTGGGCGCCGACACCGTCCTGCTGGAGAATGCGAAGATGGACATCGCCGAGACCACCAAGGCCAAGGCCGTCAACGTCGCGCCCGAGGCCGAGCTCACCGAGGAGGTCGTCGGGGTCAAGCCGGTCCACGCCAAGCTGGGTCCCGCCTTCAAGGCGCAGGCCAAGGCCATCGTCTCTGCGGTGGCGGCAATGGACCCGAAGGACGCCGCGGCCGCTCTGGCTAAGGGCTCGATCGACATCGACGTGGACGGTTCCACCGTGTCCGTCGGCGCCGAGTACTTCGAGCTGGACAAGAGGCTGATGCTGGGCGGCAGGGCGGTCGAGACTCTGCAGGTCGGCAACGTCCTCGTGCTCATCGAGCAGTGAGAAACCATTCGCCGGCCGCAATGCCGGCTTTTACATCCACACTCCTGATCAAGTGGTTATCCCTTCATCATCCGTCTCATCGGATTTGGCCTGGGCTGAACCATCGTTCCGTGTCTTTTTCTTCTTTCTCAATCATGGATAAACGATGGGGTTACGGGCATCATCATCAACATAATCACAGGAGGGCGATCAGTGTTCCGAGGGGGATATGGTCAGTGGACTATTCGGGTCCGATGACCATGACGTCGTCGGTGAAACATGGAAGACGAACGACTCTTGCCAGAATATCTCGGTGGCTTCCTCCGCCGTTTGGAACGCGAACTTCTCGTTCCATGAGTGGTGTGTCGATGACAGCTGTCACGAGTATGTGCGTGATTTTACGATAGCATGGATAGCGCATCATTTCGGAATTATAGGACATTACATGTCTTGCAATCATGTTCGGTGGCAATCAGAGTTGACTATCATGCTGAATGACGTCCGACCAGTCCGATGAGCTTTCCCATGAAATACTTATTACTGATGGCATCCCTGAATCCTCCGGCGTACCATAGGCAATTCTCACTTTCGCGTATGATTTCGTTCCTGGAGAATCTGTAGCCACATACTTCTTCGACCAAGGAATCAAAATCGTCGGAACTCGGACCGATAATGACGAGATCCTTTCCGGAACCATTGCGGAAACTGCGGACCATCTTGTTGATGTGTTCGTCTCCGAAACCGTATCCGATTATCACGAGCATATCGTTTAGTACCATCTGGTTCTCGACGATTTCGAGATATGTCAAAAATGGATCGAATACGAGATTGCTGACTTCCTTCTCTCTTCCGGTCACAATAGGTGAGAAGACTCTGCCCGATTTAGACACGACATGATTTCCGCTTGTCTGGCCTATGTGGTCATGGTCGTATTTAGCCAGTCTTGATCCATGGAAATAGTACCATATGCACCCATGGATGTGCAACATCCTGTTCTCTCTTCCAGGTTCGATCAACGAATCCCTTCTGAATGGTGCGGGGTAGATCCAATTCCCTGGCATGCTTTTGTAATCGATGAAGCCATCGTTGCAGCTGATGCTGTCCTCAATCCATGAATCGTAGTTGAGGTTACAGATATCCAGTCTGCCATCGGAGGTTTCGGAGACTGTCCTGAAGAAGTTGCTGAACCATACGGGAGGTGCACGTGAGCACCCAGATTTCATGTTGTATCCTTCAATCATGCGAACGATGGCATTGATGACGTGGTCCATGCATTTCTTGGCGACTACTGCGACAGATTCTGGTGAACTCACATCGGCTCCACTGGACTGCATTGCGTTCAAAACGCATCTGTCCACTTCATCAAACCTGTTGTTCTCACAACTAATCAGAGTCTGGTGCATCAGGTGGTATATATCCTCGAAATTGAGCTCATGTCCTTGATCCTTGAACAGGTCGATGACGCTCTTGCATATCCTCGCCTGTAGATTGTGCTCCGTCAGGTAATGTCCGTATTTCATGAAGAGAGAATGTGTTATCTCCTCGGTAGATGCATGGATGTCCATAACTTCCAGTGAGGCATCATAGACCGCTCCGGCACCGATAAGGACGGAGATCCTTTCCATGGATGGGTCGATTGTAGGTGGGTCATATAACGTTTGCATCAGATGAAAAAACATGGGAGATGGACCTCCCGGGCCCTTATTCCCGGGAGGTGTTTACTGTTCAGGTTTCTGGCGGGTTCACGATCCCTCAACGTGGGAGCAGATGTCGACTTTTTTCACGTGTCTTCACGTTCTACCCTAGGTTTCGTTCTCAGCTCCTCATAAGCCTGAGGGCCACGATGATTGCCATGATGACGATCAGCACGACCAGGACGATGAGGAGGATGTCGGTCAGACCCATTCCGCCGTCATTGTTGTCGACGACGACTGTTCCTCCGGAGGAGGGAACGGCTCCGCTCACGACGAGCGTGAAGGAATTCATGTCGGCAGTGATTTCGATGGTGCCGCCATTCTGGATGTTCTGGCCGTTGAAGGTAATGGTGGCATTGGTACCATCGTATCCGGTGGATACGTCGAAGGATACAGTGTGGGTTCCGACACCCAGCTGGTATCCGCTGTTGGGACTCCATGAGAGACTGTCGATGTACAGGTTAAGTCCAGTTCCGACAGAGATTGTTCCAGTGACGTCTGCAGGTTCCATTCCAATGTAGATGTTCTCGTAGCTACCGACTTCAAAGTTACCAGTAACCGCAACAAGGGCTGCCTTGAAGTCGGTGAAATCGTAAGAGTCGGAGGCGGAGTCATAGGTGATTGTTCTGAATCCTGTGATGACATCGTAGATGGTATCGTAGATGGCTTTTCCGTCAGAGGTGTTGAAGTCAGTGACACAGTCGGTCATGCTGCTGTCGATGTAGAATCTAGAGGTGTCGTACTTCACACCGTTCACATCGGCCAGGAGTAGGACGATTTCACCGGCGACGCCGTTCTTGGCGTAGACAGTGGCAATCTGCTCACCATTGACATAGTAGTTGGTGGAGTTGATTCCGGTTGTTCCCGGAGCGACAATGTCGGCACCAGAGACATCGGAACCGGGGAAGGCAGCGACGAACTCGGCACTGACATCGCCGGAGATGGTTCCGTTGACGAGTGCCACGACGTAGTTGGCGGCAACCCCTTCCTCAGATGTGACAGCCCCATTGATGTAGGCCAGGACGTTGGAGGTGAAAGATCCGGTGTCGGTGATGGCAACGGTGCCATTGATGTAGACAACGTCTGCGCTAATCTGTCCCTCGACGGTGATCGTTCCGTTGACGGTGAGTCCGGCAAGGTTGGAGGCCAGGCTCTCAGTCAGGAGGGGCATGTTTCCGGAGGTGGTGTTGAACCTGTAAGATGGGTTCGCATCGGCGTTGAGAGCACCTGTGTCGGTAATGACGAGGGTGGCTCCCTCGGCGACCGTCATGCTGTCGGTGTTGAATGAAGCGATGATGTAGACGGTTCCAGAGGCGATGGTGATGGTTCCGTCGGATGTGGCGACACGTCCAGAGTTTCCGACCATACTGGAGATCTGCATCTGAGTGGTAGACTGCTCATCGGCACCGACGGTGACGACTGTGAAGGTCGTATCCTTGTTAGCATCAACAGTAATTGTAGCGTCGGCTCCGGCGATGGTTCCGGTGAGGTCCCCACTGTTGGTATTCAGGTAAACATTGCTGTTGATAGTAATCGTTCCAGCGGTGGCGACATCCTTGGCATCGTTGTAGATGTAGATAGTGAGGCCGTTGACGAGCTCGTCGGCGGCGGTGAACTCGACATCGCCCATGTCGACGTTGCCGAAAATTCTGATGTTGTCGGTGACGGTGGCGGAGGAGTCGGCCGCAATCTCCACGGTAGAGATGTAGTTGCTCTCGATCTCGGCATCTCCGACGATTCCGTTAAAGTAGGCCCCGTCAAGGTACATGGTCATGTTCCAGGCATCATCGTTGTAGTTTGTGTTGTGAACATCAACGACATAGTTGTTAACAACGATGTTTCCAACTGTTTCGCTTCCAGTCTTGGTGGTCAGGTTGAACTGGGTGTAGTTCATATCCAGGACACCGTCGACGGTGAGTGTGGCTCCCTGGACCTCGATTCCGACAGACTCGGTGGAATCGGCTGAGACGGTGACGTCAGCGGGGACGGTCATGTTCTCACTGATCGTAACCTTTCCGTTGAGCTGAATCTCCTCTCCCGCGATAGCCTCGTCAAGGGCAATCTTCAGAGTAGTGTATGTGACATAGGACTCTGTGTCGGTGTCAGTGACCTTCTTCACCTCATAGACGAAGACATCGCATTCGACTCCGGTATCGCTGGAGGCAGGGACGCCCTCATAGTCTTCCATGGCTCCATAGTAGTCCACGACTTTGCCCTGAACGAAGAGTTTACCGTCATTGTCCCTATCGGTCATGATGCCGTTGTTCGCATCTTCCTGATAGATTATTACTTCGGCACCTTCCTCAAGAGTGAGCGTGGATCCTTCAGATACGACAAGAGCGTTCCAAATCCAGACGGTCATGCCGTCAGGAATCGTGAGGTCAGAAGTGATGTTGAACGCACCACGGTCGATTGCTTCCTGGGCCGTTGCGTAGTTCTGGGCTCCGAAAGCGAAGACGAAGACCTCATCAGTTCCGGATGCGACGGCATCATCGAAATCGGTGATGTAGATGGTGTCGTCGGCCCCGTTGTTGCCCTCAATTAGGTAAAGAGATCCATAGAATCTGGCATTGTTATTCGCAGCGATGAACTCGATAAGTGTGGAATTGGTAGTTAGGGAAACGGAACCTCCGTTGATGACAACCCTGTTGTAGTTCCCAGTAGCGTTGTCAACGGTGAAGGAGCTGTAGCTTTCATCTTTGACATAGTATGCAGTCATGGTTCCTGTGATGTACATGGAACCATACACTGAGGTTGTACCGTTGTAGGCGTCGGTTTCATCGTAATCGAAGGTGACAGTTCCTGATATGTCAATCTGTGTATCAGCCGATATCTCCACACTTGCGGTGTTATCAGCCTCGAGGGTTCCGGTGACAGATACTATGGGAGATATCTGGTAATTGTAACCGGTCGTATCATAGAACGCGGTGGCTCCGACAGGGGCAATCTCGACTGTGGTCATCTTGTCACCGTTGGCAAGCGTTCCGTCTACGTTGACGATGTACTGCCTGAGGGTGACGTTAGATTTGTCATTGTTCCTGTCAGTCAGGGCGGACTTGTTCTGGCTGGTGACGGTAAAGGTGAGCTCCGAGGAGGACCTGTCGTCTTTGGTAAATGCATCATCAGCACACGCATCAATCTTGACAGCACCATATGTGGCGTTGGATCCGGTTCCTATGGCCTGTACGGTCACATTGTTGGCGTTACCGTTGAGGTCAAAGGTGGCTCCGACATTCATGTAGACATACATGTCCTCGATGGAGGAAATGTCTGTGGCTCTTTTAGTAATCTCAAGTATTCCGCCATCGTTGATGAGGATCTTGGAGGTACTAGTAACGTCGGCAGCCTGGGTCATCTCCCCACTCCTGGCGACTGTCACGGTACCGTTGATGATTATGCTGTACTCCTCATCGGCAGCCTGGTCTCCGATCTCGAATGTGGATCCAGATCCAGTGATTATGAGCGTTCCGTTGACTGTTACGAGTCCACCGTCAACAGTAATGGACCCGCCGTTCTGTATCGTGACGGTAACTCCGCTTTCAATGGTGAAGTTCCCACCGCTGATGTTGAGAGCGCCTCCACTAGTGACGATAAGGTCTTCTACAACCCTAATGCTGGCACCGGTGAAGTTCTGTGTAGTGCTGAGTGTCATTCCACCATAGATCTGACTGTCATCGTCGTTGGCAGCGTCGGCTCCGTTATCGCTCATCACGACAGCGGCTCCTGTTACCACCATAGCGAAAACAGCAATCATGGCGAGGAATTTCACCCCGTTGTTTTTCTGTTCAGTAGCTATCATAGGAACATTAGCTTCGAATTTCCTAAACACCGTTGATTCCGTTCAGGGAACCGATCGAAACTCTGAACCTGTGATGAAAACGGTGGAAAACACGGGAGAAATCGCCCTGATTTCCATCCATCGGAAACGTTGCAGAAAGGATATGAGACTGGATAAAGTGGTGTGATTGTTGAAGATGCACACTGGCTATCGTCCAAAATCGACCTTGAAATTCGTCAGATAAGCGAATATATCTGGGAAGCAGAGGAGGTCAGAACGGTCTCTCCTCCCCCTCCAGCCAGTCTATCAGGTTGACGTACTCTATCCCGTCCGACGGTTCCGGCAGGTCGCGGTCCAGGGTCAGGACGTACTTCCTCCCCAGGTCCTTCAGCAGTCTGAGGGGGCGCCTCTCGCGGTTCATGGTGGCATCGTCCGCCAAGGTCCTGGCCACCTGGTAGAACTCCATCTCGCCACCTCTCCTGGCGGTAAAGTCCACCTCGTAGTCCCTGTAAGAACCCACCACCACGTCGTACCCCTTGCGCCTCAGCTCCAGGTACACCACGTTCTCCAGCAGCCCCGCGGAGTCGTCCATCCTGTGGTCCAGGGCGGTGTTCCTCAGGCCCACATCCGCGGAGTAATACTTCGCCTTGACCTTCATCATCCTCTTCCCGACGAGGTCGTAGGTGTCCACCCTGTAGAAGACGTAGGAGTCCTCGATCGCATCTAGGTACTTGTCCAGGGTGCGTCTGTCGGATATCCCCGAACCCGACATGAGGGTCTCCCCCGTGGTCAGGTTGCCTATGTTGGAGTACAGGAACGCGGTGAGCCTCCTGATGGTGCCTGTATCCAGGCCGGAGCGGACGGTGATATCCCTGCCGACGATGGAGTCGTAGACGCCGTCCATGATCGTGCGGCGCTTCGATGGGGAGTCGGAATCCAGGTCGATGATCGGCAGCCCGCCCTCAAGCAGGTACTGGTCGAACCTCTGCTCGGTGCGGACGTCGCCCTTGGGAGGGTAGCGGAGGAGGAACTCCCCGAAGGACAGCGGCAGGACATGTATCTCCACATACCTCCCCCCGATGATTGTGGTGAAGTCCGAGGACAGCACCCTGGCGTTGGATCCCGTGACGTAGACGTTCGAGCCGTTGGCGCGTACCGTGTTGACGACCCTCTCCCATCCGGGGACGAACTGGACCTCGTCTATGAGGACGTACCCTCCGTCGGGTCCGAGGGACTCCGTTATGTAGCGGTACATCTCGCGGTCGGACGTGACGGAGAAGCCCAGCCTCTCCATGTCCATGTACACCACCCTCTCCCCCCTGGACTCCAGGCGGG